>DATEOG010000164.1:0-4113 GCA_035274345.1 Gemmatimonadaceae bacterium | reverse complement strand
CACGATCGCGGGAAGCTCCTTCGTGGCCGCGCCGAACTGGGAGGTCGTCGATTCGACGTCGGATTGCGCCTTCGCGTGCACCGTGTCGCCGTCGCGGATCGTCGGGAATGCCGTCGTCCCGGAGGTCAGATACACGACCATCGCACCGATCAGCGAGCCGCCCGGACGGATCTGAGCGACGGCGTCGCGGTGCATCGCCTCGCGATACTTCTCGAGCACCTCCATCTCCACCAGAACGCGCGTCAGGGTGTCGCTCTCGCCCGGTGACCGGAAGCGAATGTCGGCGACCCTGCCGATCTTCTGCCCCATCAGCCAGACCTCGGAGCCCTTGAGGATCCCGCGCGCCGCTCCCACGACGACGTAGAGACGGATGCGGTCGCCTCGCAGCGCGCCGACCCGTGCGTACTTCAGGGTCGCCGCGGCGATGCCGATGATCGCGGCGAGGGCGATGAGGCCACCGCGCACGTTGGACCAGGCGAGCCGGCGCGCCATGCGATTTGGGAGGCGTGGAGAACGGGTGGGAAAATACGAGCGACCTGTGCAATGGCCGGACCACCGCACCAATCAGCGAGCTTCGTCAGCAGTGCGGAAGGGGGCGCGGCCTTGGCGGCGGCTTCGAGTCTCGTCGGCGACGCGGCCAGGCACGAGAAAGCCCCGCGAGTTCGTCTGCCACGCGGGGCCGTTCTGGGTGTGGGGTATGCGCGCGGCGGGATTCGAACCCACGACCTCTTGCTCCGGAGGCAAGCGCTCTATCCAGCTGAGCTACGCACGCAGGACGCGCGACGCTGCCGTCGCGGGCGCTGCTACTGATCGGTAAGTTTAACGTTGCGCCGTGGCCGTCACAAGCAACGGCGCCACCGTCCATCCACGATGATCCTTCGGCGTCTCTACCACGAGCGACTCGCGCAGGCGAGCTACCTGATCGGCTGCGAGACGACGCGTCGGGCGATCGTGGTCGATCCGCTTCGCGACCCCGCGCGTTACCTCGAGGCGGCTTCGTTCGACGATTTGCGTATCGAGCTGGTCGCCGAGACGCACGTGCACGCCGATTTCCTGTCGGGTGCCGAGGCGCTCGCCGGCGTGTCCGGTGCGGAGCTGCTCCTGTCCAGCGAGGGAGGGGATGAGGAGACGACGGCGCGCGTGCGCCGGACCGGCGCGCGCGGTCTTCGGGATGGCGATTCGCTGTCGCTCGGTTGCGTGCGTCTCGACGTTCGGCACACGCCGGGTCATACGCCCGAGCACCTGGTGTTCGTCGTCACCGACGAAGCGACGAGCGAGCTCGCCGTCGGCTTTCTGAGCGGCGACTTTCTCTTCGCCGGCGACGTGGGGCGGCCGGATCTGCTGGAGCGCGCGGTCGGGATCGAGGGCTCGATGCGGCGCTCGGCGGCGGAGCTCTTTCGGTCGCTGCAGACGCTCCGAGGCCTGCCGGAGTACCTGCAGGTGTGGCCCGGCCATGGCGCGGGCTCCGCGTGCGGCAAATCGCTCGGCGCGGTTCCGCAGACCACCCTTGGCTACGAGCTCCGGACGAACTGGGCGTTCCAGATCGTTGACGAGCAGGAGTTCGTGCGCACGGTCCTCGCCGACCAGCCGGAGCCACCTGCGTACTTCGCGCGGATGAAGCAGATGAACGCCCACGGCGTGCCTGCGATGCCGGATCCGCCGCGTGCTGCCGATCTTCGCGATCGAGTTCGTGAGGGCGCTCTCGTGGTGGACCTGCGGCCCTCGGCCGAATTCCTCGAGCAGCATCTGGAGGGTTCGATCAGTCTGCCGCTCGGCCGCTCCTTCCTCACGTATGCGGGCTCCGTGCTCGATCCGGAGCGCGATCTCGTTCTACTCCTGCCCGCCGACGCACTGCACGAAGCCGACTCCGTCGCGCTCGACCTTGCGCTCATCGGTTACGACCGGACGCTCGGCGCGCTCCCCGCCGTGGGCCTGGAGTCGTTTGCGCCCAGACGCACGGCGAGCATTCAATCGACGGAGGCGAGCGAGCTGTCGGCTCGCGCCGCTGGCGTGACGGTGGTCGACGTGCGATCCGCCGCCGAATGGAACGAGGGACACGTTCCAGGGGCGGTGCACGTGCCGCTGGCGCATCTGACGTCGCAGCTGCCCGATCTTCGTAGCCGTCAGCCGATCGTGACGTATTGCCGGAGCGGCTCACGAAGCGTGACGGCCGCGAGCGTGCTGCGCGCCGCCGGCATCGCTGACGTGAGCAACGCGGAGGGCGGCTTCGAGGCCTGGCTTCGCGACGAGCCGGCGGACGTAGCGGGGCAACGCCGCTGACCGCGTCGAGCTCGGAACCCCGCCTGCGCCGCCTCGTGCTCGTCGGGGCGGGTCGCGCGCACCTGCACCTGCTGCACGCGCTCTCACAACCCCTCGTGCGCGGTCTCGAGATCGTCCTCGTGACGACGGATCGCGTGCAATACGACCCCGCCATGACCTCGGGCATGCTGCGCGGCGCCTACGACGACTCCGAGGCGCGCATCGACGTCGCCGCCCTGGCGGAGCGCGCGGGCGCGCGCCTCGTGAACGCGCGTGCGGACCGCTTCGACCCGCAGGCGCACCTCGTCCATGCCGGATCGGAGCGCATCACGTTCGATCTCTGCTCGCTCGACGAGCTCGGACCACCACTCGGTGGTGACCTTCCGGGCGTCGTCGAGCACGCAATCCCGCTGCGGCCGGCATCCATCGTGCCCGAGGCCCGCGCCGTCATCCTGGATCGCCTCGCAGACGGGCCGAGTCCCGTGCGGTGCACCGTCGTCGGCGGCGGCAGCGTCGGTGTCGAATGCGCATTCGTGCTGCAAACGATCCTGCGCAAGCGCGCAGGCCGTGGCGTCGTGACCATCGTCGACGCGATGCCTCACGTACTCGGCGATCTCGCGCCATGCCGCGAATCTGCGCACCGTGCTCTGGAGGGCCGCGGCATCTGCTTCGTGCTCGGCACGCGTGCGGTCGCCGTCCGCTCCGAGGGAGTCGTGCTGGGATCCGGCGCCGTGCTCCCGAGCGATCTGGTCGTCTGGGCGACCGGAGGAGCGGCGCCGGCTTTCATCGCCGATGGGCGCCTTCCACACGACGCGCACGGCCGGCTTCTGGTGGATGCGAAGTTGCGCGCCCGTTCCGGCGCGCCGATCTGGGCGGCAGGCGATTGCGCGTCGCTGGAGGCGCCCGTTGCGGTCGATCCTCGCCGCCAGGGCGAGATTCTGGAGCGCGAGATCAGAGCCCATCTGGGGGCCCCGCACCGACGTGTCGCGCGGCCGCGCGTCGCTCCGCCGTGTCTGCTCGATACGGGGGACGGAGGTGCAATCGTACACTGGGGACCGGTCAAGACGCGATCGCAGCTCGCGGGATGGCTCAAGCGGCGGCTGGACCGAAAGTTCGTCGCCCGAATGGGCAGCAAATGAGCGTCGGCCGACGCCGATTCACCGCGTGTGACGATTTGGGCGCCCCTGCGAGTTGTTGGGGTCAGCATGAGTGATCGCGTCATCATCCAACGGGTTCTCGAGGGCGACGTCGAGGCGTTCTCGCGTCTCGTCGATCTGCACTATCCACGCTGTGCGCGGATAGCCGTTCGCATCCTCGGCAATCGCGAGGACGCCGAAGAGGCGATTCAGGACGCGTTTCTGCGTGCCTTCAAGGCGCTCGGCGACTACGAGGACCGCGAGCGCTTCTCCGCCTGGCTGACCCGTATCCTGGTCAATCAATGCCGGACCGTGTTGGCGCGCACGAAGCGGCGTGATGCGCTGTTCGCCGAGCTCGATCCACGTCGGCTCGACTTCTTCATCGCAGCCGAGCCGGACGAGGGAACGTGGCTGGAGCTCGAGCACGTGCTCGGGCAACTGCCGGCCGAGCAGCGCGAAGCCATCGTGCTCAAGTACGCGGACGATCTGACCTACGAGGAAATGTCCAGGATCACCGGCGCCGGCGAGTCGGCGCTCAAGATGCGGGTCCAGCGCGCATTCGCGCGGCTGCGCGCAATGCTTCAGGAGGTGCCGAGTGTCTGACTGGTTCGAGCGCCGCCTCGCGCGCGCGTTGCATGCCGACGTGCCGCTCGGTCGTGACGAGCGGGCACGCCGCGGTGTGATGGAGCGCGTGCGGCAGGCCGCCGCCGAGGGGCAC
>DATEOG010000163.1:0-2401 GCA_035274345.1 Gemmatimonadaceae bacterium | reverse complement strand
GATCTCGCCGGCGCGGGCTCCGCGCGAGCGTCCACCGGCAGCGGCAACGTGACCGCGATGGGGATCCGCGGCGACCTCGAGGCGCGCACCGGCAGCGGCGACCTCACGCTCGCCCAGAACGGCAAGGGCCGTGTGGAGGTGTCGACCGGCTCCGGCGACATCGATCTCCTCGGCGCTACCGGTCCACTGCACGTCCGCGCGGCGAGCGGCGACATTCAGGTTGAGGGAAATCCCGCAGGCGATTGGGACCTGAGCGCGTCGTCGGGCGACGTGCGCGTTCGACTGCCCAAGCAGGGCGGCTTCGATCTCGACCTGCGCAGCAACTCGGGCCGCATCGACTCGTCGATACCGATCACCGTCAGCGGAGCGCAGTCGCGCAAAGAGGTTCGAGGGCAGGTGCGCGGCGGCGGACCACTGGTGCACGTCTCCACGTCGTCGGGCGGCATCGTCGTGCAGTAAGCGCTTCTCTTTACGTCCCAGAGTTTCCCTAGGTCGCGATCCACACTGCACAGAAGACGTGTGCACGTGCCGCGATCGCGCGGGACGCCACGGTACAATCGCGCTGTGGCGACGTCGAGCTATCCTCCAATGGCTCCGGAGCTGGAGGAATTCAGAGCGGAGTTCGAAGCGCTCTCGACGGACGCGGGCACGCTGGTCTCGCCCCTCAGCGACGCGCAGTTCTCGTGGAGCCCGTCGCCCGACGTCTGGTCGATCGGCCAGTGCATCGAACATCTCAACGTCACGGCGCGCGCGTATCTCCCGGCACTCGATGAGGGCATCGCGTCGGCGATCCGCGCCGGCGTGTACGGCACCGGCCCGTTCACTTACAACATCCTGGGACGCCTGTTCGTGCGGTCGATGGAGCCGCCGCCGCTGTTCCGGTTCAAGGCGCCGACGATCTTCGCGCCGCCGGCCACCCCGCAGACGCAGCGCACACGGTCCGAGATCATGGCCGGGTTTCGCGGCTACCAGGTGCAGTACATCGACCGGCTGCGTCAGGCCAACGGCGTCGACCTGGCCAAGGCCAAGGTGACGTCGCCGGCCAACCGGCTGCTGCACATCTCGCTCGGCTCGGGCTTCGCGCTGCAGATCGCCCACGAGCGCCGCCACCTCTGGCAGGCGCGGCAGATCCTCTCGCGAGCCGACTTTCCGAAGAGGTGACGCAGTTATCCGCCCTCCCCGCCTCACCCGCCCTACAATGAGGCGTGCTCGCCCTGCGGCTCGTCTACGTCCTCGCGCTGTCGGTGTGGCTCGGGGGCATGGCGATGCTGGGCGCCATCGTCGCGCCCACGATCTTCCAGACACTCCAGAGCGCTGACCCCGAGTCGGGCCGGGCGCTCGCCGGCCTCGCGTTCGGCGCCATGCTCGAGCGCTTTCACTACGTCGCTTACGCGTGCGGCACGCTGCTGCTCGTCTCGCTCGTCGTCATCGCGCTGCTCGGTCCGCGGCCGCGCCACTTCGCCATCCGCTGCGGGCTCATCGCGGGGATGCTGCTCGTCTCCCTGTACTCCGGGTTCGTGGTGCTCAGCGAGATCGACGCCATCCAGACCGAAGTCGGCACGCTCCCCTCGCGCCTGCCCGAAGGCGATCCGCGGCGTGTGCGTTTCGACGAGCTCCATCAGCTGTCGACGCGGCTGATGATGGTGGATCTGATCGGCGCGCTCGCGCTGCTCTACTGGGAGGCGCGCGAGTAGCGCATGGCGGCGCACGACATCACGTTGATCGAGGGCGACGGCATCGGCCCCGAGGTCACCGGCGCGGTGGTCACGATCCTCGAGGCCGCGGGCCTGCAGGCCGCCTGGGACCGCCACCTCGCGGGCGTGCTCGCGCTCGAGCGCCACGGCGAGACGCTGCCGCAGGCGCTGCTCGACTCGATCCGCCGCACCAAGGTGGCGCTGAAGGGGCCGGTCACGACACCGGTCGGCGGCGGCTTCACCAGCGTGAACGTCGGCCTGCGCAAGGCGCTCGACCTCTTCGCCAACCTGCGGCCGGTGTGGAACATCCCCGGCGTGCCGTCGCGCTACTCCGGCGTCGATCTCGTCATCGTGCGCGAGAACACCGAGGACCTCTACACCGGCCTCGAGCACGAGGTCGTGCCCGGCGTCGTCGAGAGCTTGAAGATCATCACCGCCGACGCGTCGACGCGCATCGCGCGGTTTGCCTTCGAGCACGCGCGGCGCCACGGCCGCGCGCGGGTGACGGCCGTTCACAAGGCCAACATCATGAAGCTCGGTGACGGGCTGTTCCTCCGCTCGGTGCAGACCGTCGCGGCGCAATACCCGGACATCAAGAGCGACGACCGCATCGTGGACAACGCCTGCATGCAGCTCGTGGTGAACCCGTCGCAGTTCGACGTGCTGCTGCTGCCGAATCTGTACGGCGACATCGTGTCCGACCTGTG
>DATEOG010000162.1:0-3554 GCA_035274345.1 Gemmatimonadaceae bacterium | reverse complement strand
CCCCGTGACGTGAGCACGCGAACGCCACGCCCGTGCCGACCGCGTCGCGGTGTCGTGCTCGTTGCGGTGCTCGCGCTGCTCGCCCTCGGCGCGGCACTGATCGCTGGCGCATTCGCCGCAGCGCGCGCCTCGGCGCGAGCGTCACGGTCCGCGCGTGCCGCGATCGTCGCGCAGGCCGCAACGCGCCGAGGGCTGGCGCGCGCGATGACGTCGTGGAGCGCGACGGAGGACTCACTCGGCATCGGCGCTTACGACACGCGCGTTTACGCAGATGCCGCTGTCGTCGCGCCGGATTCGGCCGACGTTCGGGTACGCGTGCACCGGCTGTCAACGACGCTCTACGTCGTCGCCGCGGAGGCACGCGTGCCGGCAACTGGTGCGTCACTCGCACGCCGCCGCGCGCGCGTGCTGCTCGAGCGCGCCCCGACGATCGACTCCAGCATCGTGCAACCAATTCGTCCGATCGCCCGCTGGGCGAGCGCCGATCTGTACTGAACGCGCGCGCAACCAGATGGCGCACGGCCGATCGCGAGTGAAATCGGAGGCATCGGGTGACGATCATCACATCGCGAAAGAGCCCTTGTTACCATCGGCCCAGTCCGGTCGTGTCACCGGTACCAGTGACCGAACACAACGGTCACGATGCCCGCAGCAGGGCAGAAGGGCTCAGCATTCGTCGATGCAAATCTGGGCTGGGCTGCGACGTAGCACGCCTCGCCTGAGGTTCCGGAAGCGGTAGTAGCATGGCGGTCGATCTGACCTCCCGTCCGCTTCGTTCCTCTAATCGTCCATCGCTGGCTCCTCCTATCCCGAGCCAGACTCTCGCCTCCCGCTTCGGCTTTCCTCCCATGGCACTGTTCGGTCGAAAGAAAATCACGGTCGGCCTGGACATCGGTTCGGGGCTCGTCAAGGTCGCGGTCGTCGATCACTCCAAGAAGCAGCCGGAGCTGGTCAAGGTCGCGGTCGTGCCGTTGCTCGCCGACGCCATCGTCGAAGGCGAGGTGATGGACCCCGGCATCGTTGCGGAGGCGATTCAGAGCGCGCTCGCCGCGGCCGGCGTCAAGGGCAAACAGGTCGTGACCGCCGTCGGCGGCCGCGACGTCATCATCAAGAAGATCCAGATCGAGCGCGTGAAGGAGCAGCAGGCGCGTGAGCTGATGCGCTGGGAAGCGGAGCAGCACGTGCCGTTCGACATGGAATCGGTGGAGCTGGACTTCCAGATCCTCGATCCACACGACGACGGTGTCGAGATGAGCGTCCTGCTCGTCGCGGCGAAGCGCGAGCTGATCGAGTCCAAGCTGCGCGTGCTCACCGATGCGGGCCTCGAGCCCGGCATGGTCGACGTCGACGCCTTCGCGCTGCACAACGCGTTCGAGGTCAACTATCCCGAAGCCATGCGCGGCATCGTCGCGCTGGTGAACATCGGGCACGACGTGACCAACATCAACATCCTCGATGACGGCGTGCCGATCCTCACGCGCGACATCACGGTCGGCACGCGCCGCTTCCGTGAAGATCTGCAGCGCGAGCGCGGCATCTCCGCCGACGAAGCACAGCAGCTCCTGCAGGGGTACGACCGCTCCGCGCATCTCGACGCCGTGCTGGAATCGCGTGGCGAGGAGATCGCCGTGGGCATCGAACGCGCCGCCGCGTTCCTCGCATCGTCGTCCCGCTCTGCGGGGCAGGTGCGCGCGATCTACACGTGCGGCGGCGGTGCTCGCATCCCCGGGCTCTCCGACGCGCTCGCCGACCGGCTGCGCATCTCGGTGCAGCAGGCCAATCCCCTCACCAATCTCACGATCCGCGATGGGGCACTCGACAGCCTCGTCACGGATGAAGTCGCGAGCCTCCTGATGCTTCCCATCGGGTTGGCCATGCGGCAGGTCGCCTGAGGAGCGCTGAGCGATGATCGAGATCAATCTGATCCCTGGTAGCGGAAAGAAGGCCAAGAAGGGCGGTGGTGGCGGCGGCTCGAAGGTCAACTTCGGCGCCTCGCTCGCCAACCTGAAGGCCAAGGTCCGCGATCCCTATATGCTCGGCGCCATCGGGAGCGCCATCGTCGCGATCCTCGTGACGGGCGGTCTTTACGCGAGCCAGGAGTCGCGCACCGCGCGCCTCGAGGACGAGCTCCAGAAGGCGGTGCAGGACTCGACGCGCTACGCGTCGGTGCTGCGCGAGCGCGAGAAGGCGGAGGCGAAGCGCGACACCGTGCTGCGCTCGCTGAACATGATCCGCGCCATCGACGACGACCGCTACATCTGGCCGCACATCATGGACGAAGTGAGCAGCGCGCTTCCGCCGTACACGTGGATCGTGTCACTCGGCTTCAGCGGTGTGGGGCAGGCGACCGCGCCGATCAAGACGGTGGTCGAGGCGGAGCCGGCCAGCGGCGGCAGCCGTCGCCGCAAGGCGGCGCCGACGCAGGTCGTGCGCGACACCATCCGCATCCGGCTCGTCGGCAACACCGTCGACATCCAGGCGCTCACGCGCTTCATGAAGCAGCTCGAAGTCTCGCCGATGCTCGAGAACGTCACGCTGATGAGCTCCGCGCGTGCGAACGACAACGGCAAGGAAGTGACCCAGTTCCAGCTCGACATGCTCTACGCCCGCCCCGGTGTCACCGACGTGCGGCGCGTGCCCCTCGCGGTCTCGGTGAGGTAACCCCATGGCTTCCCTGAATCCGCGCGACCGGAATCTGGTCGTCCTGAGCGTGCTCGCCTTCGGCATCGCCGGCGGCTACTGGTACCAGTTCTGGTCGCCCAAGAACCTCGAGCTCGACGAAGTGCAGACGCACGTCGAGGCCCTCAAGGACGTGAACCAGCACGCCAAGGCCGAGCTGGCCCAGGGCAAATCGTCGGAGCTGCGCGCCGAGACGGAGCAGTTCGAGCGCGACCTCAACGTGATGCGCGAGCTGGTGCCGACGGCGAACGAGCTGCCGGTACTGCTCGAGCAGGTGTCGACGGCGGCGCGTCGCGTCGGACTCGACATCGCCGACGTGCAGCCGCTGCCGCAGCTCAATGGCGATCAGTACGACGCCTACAAGTACCGCATGAGCGTGCGCGGCGACTTCCATCAGATCGGCGTGTTCCTCACGAACGTCGGCACGCTGCAGCGCATCGTCGCGCCAATCAACGTGTCGCTCAACCCGACGGCGATGCAGCCGCGCAACCGCGCGCCCCGCTCGCAGCCGATCGACGCACGATTCGAGATCCAGACCTACGTCGCCCGTACCGCTCCGACGCCGAAGCCCGGCGCGACGAAGCTGGAGCCGGAGCCTTCAAAGCCAGGTGAACGATGATCGCCGCCCTCAAGCAATACGGCACCAACGTCGCGAAGAACACCGTCAAGCGGCAGCTGATCCGCTTCGCGGTACTCGGGACGCTCGTCACCGTGGGCTTCGTCTACAAGCTCGTGACGGGCAACTCGATCACGAGCAGCGACGAGCCTGCGAGCGCACCGCCTCCGGCGGCCGCGCACGCGGCCGCGACGCCGGCCGCACCGATCACGTCGCCCGCGCAGGCCGCCCCGTTCACGTCGGGCGGTATCGACCTGAA
>DATEOG010000161.1:0-2109 GCA_035274345.1 Gemmatimonadaceae bacterium | reverse complement strand
CGAACGGCGTGAAGAGCAGTGCTCGTGCGCCGGCGAGCAGCTCGATCAATTCCGCGTCGTCCACGCGTCCCGCCAGTCGCACGCGATCGCCGAGCCCGAGCGCCTCGATGCGCGCCGCCAGCGCGGCGCGCTCGCTGCCGTCGCCCGCCACGACCAGCTTCGTGTTGCCGCCCGCCTGCGCCATCGCCTCGATGGCGAGATCGATCCGCTTCACCTTCTCGAGGCGCGACACCGTGAGCAGGTAGTCGCCGTACGGCCCGGACCGGATCGACGCCGAGAGCCGCGGCGGGTGGTAGAGCGGCGTCGCCGTGAGCTCGTTGTATTTCTGCAGCCGCGCCGACACGGTACGCGCGATGCTGAACAGCCCGCGGCACTCGCGCAGCATCTCGGTGTCGAGCTCGAGGAGGCGCTTGCGCAGGCCGACGTCGCGCTCGGTGTGCTCGAAGTCGCTGAACGGCGTGCCGCACAGTTCGTAGGCGGCGCGGTGCTGGTGGACGAGCCACGCCACCTTGGCGGGGTGGCGCACGAAGTAGGTCGGGAACTTGGTGGCCACGACGGCGTCGATCGAGCGGTCGAGCGCGCGCGTGAGATCGATGAGCCGCCACGCGGCGGCATGGGCCATCAGCTCTTCGCGGGGGGAATCGCGGAACGGGATCGAGACGAGCTCGGCCTCGTAGCCGTGACCGCGCAGCGCGCCGAGCAGCTCGCGCGAGAGGATCTCGGCTCCGCCGTGGACGAACGGCGTCTGGCTCTCGAGTACCAGAACTCTCAAGGTGTCTGGTGGCCGCCGGTCTTCAGACCGGCCTCAGCGAAAGGCATTTTCACGTGGCGTGGCGGAAGTTGATGATATCCCCGTCCTGGACCACGTATTCCTTGCCTTCGAGCCGCACTTCGCCGTGCTCGCGGCAGGCGGCCATGCTGCCGCGCCCGGTGAGCGCTGCGTAGGCCACGACTTCGGCGCGGATGAAGCCGCGCTGGATGTCGGTGTGGATTTCACCGGCCGCGAGCTGCGCCGGTGTGCCGCGTGAAATCGACCACGCGCGGCACTCGTCCTCGCCGACGGTGAAGAACGACATGTAGCCGAGCAGATCGTAGCTGGCGCGGATGACGCGATCGAGCCCCGATTCCTTCAGCCCGAGGTCGGCGAGAAACGCCGTGGCGTCGGCCGGTTCGAGCTGCGAGATCTCGAGCTCGATCTTGCCGCACAGCGCCACGGCGCGCGTGGCGGCGTGCGAGAGAAACCCGGTGAGCCCGGTCTTCGCCGCCGCTTTTTCGACGTCCGCGCCCACCTCCGCGACGTCCGCTTCGTCGAGATTGATCACGAGCAGCAGCGGCTTGGCGGAGAGGAACTGAAAGCCGCGGAGCCGCTTCAGATCGTCGCCGGCCAGCGACAACGAGCGCAGCGGACGCCCCTCCTCGAGCGTCGCCTTGCACTGCTGCACGACGTCGCGTTCCCTCTCGAGCTCCGCCGAGCGCCCCTTCTTCAGATCGCGCTCGATGCGCTCGAGGCGCCGTTCGGCGACGCCCAGGTCCGCGAGAATCAATTCGTCTTCCATCGCCTGCGCGTCGCGCGCGGGATCGACGGAGCCGGACGGATGCGCCACGGTCTCGTCGCGAAACGCGCGCACGACGTGCACGAGCGCGTCGGCGTTCTTGTAGTTCGCGACGTCTACGAGCGCTTGCGCGCCGCCGGCCTTCGCGACCACCGCGATGTCCGTGAACTCCACGGTCGCGGGCACGCGCTTCTTCGGGTTGTACATCCCCGTGAGCACGTCGAGGCGATCGTCGGGCACCTTCGAGATCCCGATCCGGACATCGCCCTTGCCGCCCGCTCCGTCGCGGGCACTGGTCATGAGCTGAAAGAGGGTGGACTTTCCGCTGGAGGGGAACCCGATCAACGCGGCACGAAGCATGAGCGTTCTGAGGCTATCACGCGGCTGACCCAGGGCTCGGGTGGTCGAGAGTGGAGGCAGCGACAGGTTGTGGCGAAGATCCGAGAAAGCGAATAAACAACGAACCTAGGGAGGCCCAGATACGAACGAAACTCTTTCAGATCAGTCGTTTGCGATTGACACCAATCCGATGCCCACTTAAGATTCAGTGGCCCGA
>DATEOG010000160.1:0-15841 GCA_035274345.1 Gemmatimonadaceae bacterium | reverse complement strand
CGCGCCGGGGCGCTCAAGACGCCGGCCGCCGTCGCGCCACTCGCGAAGGCGCTCGCGGAGGGTGACGTGCCGCTCCGCGTCGCGGCCGTTCAGGCACTCGGTGAGATCGGCTCGCCCGGCGCGCTGCAGTCGCTGGAGCGGGGCCTGGACGACGCCGAGCGCGACGTGCGCGTGGCCGCCGTCCGCGCACTGTCGGCGCGAAGCTACCGGCCGGTGCTCCCGAAGCTCGATGCGATCGTGAAGGGCAGGTCGCTTCGCGACGCGAACCTGACGGAGAAGATGGTGGTGTTCGAGGCCTATGGCGGTTTGTGCGGCGATGAAGGGGTCGCGGTGCTCGATGCGATGCTGAACGGCAAGTCGTTGTTCGGCCGGCGCGAGGACTCAGAGCTTCGCGCCTGCGCCGCCGTCGCGCTGGGACGCGTGAACACCCCGCGCGCGCAGGACGTGCTGCGTCGTGCGTCCAGCGAGAAGGACGTGATCGTTCGGAACGCGGTGAACAAGGCGCTCCGCGGAGGCGTCGCATGACCGCGCCCGACCGCTCGAACGGCGGCGGTGTCGCGACCCAGGATCGCGGCGGCACGCGCGGGTCGTCCACCCTCTCCGACTCCGGCAACGACGCGTACATCCGACGGTCCGGGCGCGGCCTGATCATCTCCCTGCACGCGGCGCTCCGAGCGATCCGGCTCTATCCGCTGGAGAACGCCGCGGTGCAGAACGCGGTGGAGGATCTCGCCGACGTGGCGGGCGCGCTGATCGAGCACGAGCACGAGCTCGAGGTCCGCGTGTCGGGCGAATTCGTCTTCATCAACACGGTTCGCCTCCGTCTCGATCTCGACAACTACGCCAGCTTCAGCCAGCTGCTCTCGCTGTTCCGCTCGTCGGGGATCGGATCACTGCATCTGCACAAGAGACCGGAGGTGAAGGACTGGCAGCGGTTCCTCGCCGCGGTGCTCGTTCCGTCACAGGACCCGCCGGCGACTCGGTTCCATCAGCTGCAGGGCCGACTCGAGCAGCAGGGGCTGAACCTCTTCGAGCTGGGAGAGCCGCACGGATCTCCGGACGACGACGACCGCGCCAAATCGAAGGAAATCGCCAAGAAGACGTACTCCCAATCCGTCGCCGTCACGAAGGATCTGATGACGTCGGTGCGCATGGGGCGAAGCCCCAACGTCAAGAAGATCAAGCGCGTGGTGCAGGGAATCGTCGATCAGATCCTCAACGAGGAGACATCGCTGATCGGCCTCACCACCATCCGGGACTACGACGAGTACACGTTCACGCACAGCGTCAACGTCTGCATCTTCTCGGTCGCACTCGGCAAGCGCCTCGGCTTCAACAAGCTGCAGCTCTACGACCTGGGGATGTCGGCGCTGTTTCACGACATCGGCAAGTCACGCGTTCCCTCGGAGATCATCAACAAGGCCGAGGGACTTACCGAGGACGAGTGGCGGCTGATCGCGGCGCATCCGTGGATGGGCGCTCTCGCGCTATTTCAGCTGCGCGGGCAGCAGGACCTGCCATACCGCTCCATGGTCGTGGCGCACGAGCATCACATGAAGCTGGACCTGACGGGCTACCCTCGTCCGCTCCGTCCGCGGACGATGAGCATGTTCAGCAAGATCGTGGCAGTCGCCGACGGCTTCGATGCCGCGACGTCGCGCCGGTCCTATCAGACGACGCCCCTCACCCCCGCGCAGGTCCTGCAGGAGATGCGAGACAACCCGCGTCGCGGCATGGATCCGGTCGTCGTCAAGGCCTTCATCAACCTCACGGGGATCTACCCTGTGGGGACGCTCGTCGTGCTCGACACCTTCGAGCTGGGGATTGTGCACGCGGTCAATTCGATTCCGGAAATGTTGTCTCGACCGATCGTGCGCGTCATCAGTGACACCCAGGGCAATCTCGTGCACCCGGGGACGCTGGTGGACCTCGCCGAGCAGCTCGAGGACGGCATGTACCGGCGAACCATCATCAAGACGGAGAACCCCGATCGGTATGGCGTCCGGGTCGGTGACTATTTCCTCTGAGCGCATCGCGCAGCGCTTCGCCGACCTTCGGCGGACGAATCGCCGGGCGTTCGTGCCGTATGTAACGGCCGGCCACCCGGACGTCGCGCGCAGCATCGCGCTGCTTCAGGGTCTGGAGTCGGCGGGGGCCGACGTGGTCGAAGTCGGTGTTCCGTTCTCGGATCCGATGGCCGACGGTGCCGTCATCCAGGCGAGCTCGCAGATGGCCCTCGAGCAGGGCGTGCGATTCGACCAGGTGCTCGACATCGTCTCGCGGGCCTCGCTCGGCATTCCGGTCGTGCTGTTCAGCTACCTCAATCCGCTGCTCCGTGGCGGCGCGGACGCGCTGCAGCGAGCGGCGGACGCGGGCGCGCACGGGGTGCTCATCACTGATCTCCCGCTGGGTGCCGATCCCGAACGCGAGGCATGGTTCGCCGACGGTCCGCTCGCCTTCATCCGGCTCGTCGCGCCAACCACGCCGCAGGATCGGGTGCGCGCCATTGCGCAGACGGGCAGCGGATTCGTCTACCTCATCAGTCGGTTGGGCGTGACGGGCGAGCGCACGACGCTGCCGCCCGATCTCCCCGATACGATCGCCCGCGTGCGCACCGCGACCGACCTCCCGCTGTGCGTCGGCTTCGGCATCTCGCGCCCCGAGCAGGCACGTGCGGTCGCCCAGCTCGCCGACGGCGTGGTGGTGGGCAGCGCGATCGTGCGGGCGGCGGACGAGAGTGTCGAGGCGGCCGTGGCGCTCGCCACGGCGCTCCGACGCGGGATCGACGGCGTCTAGCATGCGCATGTTCCTGACGGGTTACGCGCGAGCCGTGGGTGGGCTCGGGTTCGTGCTGCTCGTCTCCGCCCTCGTCGTCGACACGCGATGGCTCGGGCAGGCATGGGGCATCCTGGCGATGCTGGCCACGATCGTCTTCCTGCGCGCGCAGCAGATCCCGCTCACCAAGTACGGCGCGCTCAACCTGCTCGCGCTGCCGATCGTCTCGGGCGCCCTCATTCTCGGGGCTCCCGCCACGGCACTGGCGATCTATGTCGGGGTGCTCTTCGCCGACGTCGCGTTCCTGCGGCGCTCCGCGGCCATCGCCCTCATCAACGCCGGGCGCGAAGTTCTCGCGCTGGTCTCGGCCTACGGCGCGTACTCCTGGGCCTCAGTGTCGATGGCCGCGGGCGGATCGGGGTTCAACGCCGAGACGCTGCCCGCGCTCGCGCTGTTCATCTTCGCGTACTTCGTCGTCAGCCGGCTGCTGCTCTATTTCACGCTCCTCTTCCGCGACAAGCTCGTGGACGAGGAGAAATCGCTGATTCTCCGCTACGAGGTCATCGCATTCGGCGCCGGCACCATCGGCGTGGCGATCGTGCTCCTGGCGGTCACGAACCTCAAGCCCATCGGCTGGGCCGTCGTCGGGATCGTGCTGGTGCTGGCGGGGCTGCTGCTCAAGCGCATCCTCGAGGAGTCGATCGCGGCGGAGGAGCTGAACAAGATTTTGGCGATGGAACAGATCGTCTCGTCGGACGTCGACATCGCCGACGCGTTCAGGCGGATCCAGGAGCTCGCGCATCGCCTCGTCGACTGGCAGACCTTCCGCATCGGCCGCCTCGATGGAGCGGACTTGCTGCACGTCTGGGAGGGAACGAAGGGGTATCTGGACCCGCCCCAGCGTCCCGATTCGCAGCTCGCAACGATCCGGAAGGAGGCACTGCAGGTCGGGGACATCATCCTGGTGACGGACACGCTGCGCGACGCGCGCATCCTGAACGGCCGCTCGAAGGCGCGCAGCGTCGTCGTCATTCCCCTTCGATTCGGCGAACGCACCGTCGGGCTCCTCGAGCTGGAGCATCACAAGCCGGACGCCTACACGGCGAAAGAGGTGGCGCTGATCCGCCGCTTCGCGAATCAGCTGGCGACGACGCTGCACATCTACGATCTGCGCCGTCCGCTGCTCGAGGCGATGAACCGGGTGAGCCGACAGCTCGACACGCTCACCAACTCCGCCCGCGCGCTCCGCGGCGGCGGCGAGTCGGTGGCGCGCACGATCGGCGACATCACGCGCGGGATCGCCGAAGAAGGGGAGCAGGTGGGACGGTCGCTGGAGGTGACGCAGACGCTGTTCGCGGCGACGAAGGGAGTCGTGCACGACGGCTCGTCGGCCGCGGAGGCGAGCCAGCGCGCCACCGAGATCGCCACGGAGCATCGGCGCACGATCGCCACGGCGATCGAGCGTCTCGTCGGCGCGAAGGTCTTCGTTGGCGAGAGCGGTGCGCAGATCCAGGAGCTCGCCAAGAGCGTGCGACGCATCACGGACTTCATCGCCGTCATTCGCGAGCTCGCCGACCAGACCAACCTGCTGGCGCTGAACGCGGCGATCGAAGCCGCACGCGCCGGCGAGCAGGGGCAGGGATTCGCCGTCGTGGCCGAGGAAGTCCGCAAGCTGGCCGAGCAGAGCGCCGTCGCATCGGATGAAGCCGGTGACATCGTGCTGACGTTCGAGGAGCAGATGCGGCGTGTGGCGATGCAGATGTCCCGCGGCCAGGCCGTGGTGCAGGACGTCGAGCTGCTGTCCGAGCAGGCGCGGGAAGCCCTCGACATGATCGTGGAGGCGACGGCGAGCGCAGCCACCGGCGCCCAGCGGATCGCGTTGACCTCGCGGGAGCAGGAGCTCGAGTTCTCCAAGCTGAGCGATCGCGTCCGGCGAATCGCGCAGATCTCCTGGCGCAATCGCGACGGCGCAGAGCAGGTGACGGAGAGCGCGCGCAGCCAGGCCACCGCGCTTCGCGGGCTCGAGGGCGCGACGGAAGAGCTGCGAGAGGTTGCCGTCTATCTCGAGGAGTTGACGCGCCGCATCACCAGCGTGCGCTGATTGACCCTGCGCCGCGGCCGATCTAGGTTGCGCGTCCCACTCGTCGTGGCTTCTCTCCCACCCGCCGCTCTCCGCACCGCACCGTGGTGATCTCGCTCGTCGGCATGCGCTTTCACGTGCGCGTCGGCATCCTGCCGCACGAGCGCGAGCTCGCACAGCTGCTGGAGATCGATCTGTCCGTCACGCGCGCGTCCGACGCCGCGGGCGTGCTCGACTATCGCGCGCTCTACGCGCTCGCCGCGGAGCACATGCGCCGCGAGCCGCTGGACTACCTGGAGGAGATCGCGTCCGCGATCGCCGAGGGTGCGCTCGCGCTCGAGGGGGTGACGCACGCGCGCGTCGCCGTTCGAAAGCCGCACGTGATGCTCGACGGCCCGCTCGCGTTCGCGGAGGTCGTCGTGGAGCGTACCAGTGGCTGAGCGAGCCTACGTGGCACTCGGCTCCAACCTTGGCGACCGTGCTGCACATCTCGATCGGGCGCGGGTCGCACTGACGCTGCTTCCGTCGACGCGGCTGGTGGCGGTGTCGTCCGTCGAGGAGACCGCGCCGCTCGGCGCGATGGCGCAGCCTCCCTACCTCAACCAGATGGTCGCGCTGCACACCGCGCTCGCGCCCGAGTCCCTGCTGTCGGCGCTGCACGCGATCGAGCGGGCGCAGGGACGGCAGCGCGGCGCACGATGGGGTGCGCGCACGATCGACCTCGACCTCGTTCGGTATGGAGAGCGTCGGGTTCGCACGCGGACGCTCACGCTGCCGCATCCCGGCATCGAGTCGCGCGAGTTCTGGCAGCGGGAGCTCGCCGAGCTCGCATGCGTGCTCGGCGAAGTGGCATGAGCGGATCGACCATGTCCGGGCTCGACATGCCAACGTGGGCGCACGTGTCCGAGAAGCGCCTGGCGCACATCCAGCGCGTCACCGACCTCCTCGACGAATGGGCACGGAAGCTCGCACTTCCGGCGGAGGAGGCGCTTGCGTGGCACGATGCCGGCCGCCTTCACGACGCGCTCCGTGACGCGCCCGAAAGCATACTGCGTGGTTTGGCCGGCGATTCCCCGGACTACGTAACCGAGATGCTGCACGGCCCCGCGGCGGCCGAGCAGATGCGACGCGACGGCGAGCGCCGCACCGAGCTGCTCGACGCGGTGCGATACCACACGGTTGGGTCGGCCCAGTGGGGACGGCTGGGCCGCGCGCTCTACATGGCCGACTACCTCGAGCCGGGACGCAAGTTCTCGCGCGGTGATCGCGCCTATCTCGCGGCGCAGGCACCGCACGACTTCGACGCGACGTTTCGGCAGGTGTTGCGGGCGCGGCTCGAATGGTCGCTCCGCGAGGGGATGCGACTCTATCCGGAAGCCGTAGCGCTGTGGAACAGCGTTCGATGAAGAAGTTGCTCGTCGCAGCCGGCGCCGCGTTGCTCGTGATCGTGCTGAGCGCCGGCGCGGTCGTCATGCACGCGCGGCGCGGGCCGTCCCCGCTCCTCGCGGCGCTCGACGATGCGCCGCGCGCGCCAGAGGGCGTCCGCATTCGCGTGCAGGTGCTCAACACGACCAAGACGCGCGGATTGGCGCGTCGCGCCACGCGTCTGCTCCGCGATCGCGGATTCGATGTCGTGGACTTCGGCACCGTGGGCCCGACGATCGACACGACGATCGTGCTCGACCTGTCGGGTCACCCCGAGTGGGCCAATGCCGCGGCCAAGGTCATGGCGCCCGCGCGCACGAAGGTGCGCGCCGACAGCTCACGCTACCTGGACGTCACCGTGTTGATCGGCAGCACGTGGCGGCCGCCGGCCGAGCCGCTCTACCCGTAGCTGCCCACACGCCGCGGCGATGTCCATGCCGCGGCTCTTCCGGATCGCGACCTCGACGCCCCGATCGCGCACCAGCCTCGCGAAGCGCGCGATCTCGTTGGCCGGCGTCGGCGTGAAGCCCTGCGAGCCACCCGGGTGCAGCGGAATGAGATTCACGAAGGCTCGACACTCGCGTGCGAGGGTGGCCAGTTGACGCGCGTGATCGGGCTGGTCGTTGATGCCGCCGAGCATCACGTACTCGAAGGTAACGCGCCGGTCGAACACCTTCGCCGCCTCGATCACGTCGCGCAGCGGATACTTGGTGTTGATCGGCATGAGCTCCTGCCGGAGCTCGTCGGACGGCGCGTGGATCGAGATCGCCAGGCGGAACTGCTCCTGACGCTCGCCGAGCGCAACGATGCCCGGAAGAACGCCCACGGTGCTCACCGTGATGTGCCGGGCGCCGATGCCGAGGCCGCGAGGATCATTCAGGATCGTGAGCGTGGGCGCCACCGCCTTCCAGTTCATCAGCGGCTCGCCCATCCCCATGAACACGATGTTGGTGACGTCGACCGGTTGCTCCAGCAGGCGCATCTCGCGGGCCTGACCAGCGATCTCGAACGCCTCGAGGTTGCGTGAGAATCCCATCGCGCCGGTGGCGCAGAAGGCGCAGCGCAATGCACACCCGGCCTGCGACGAGATGCACAGCGTCACCCGGTTCCCCTCGGGGATCGCGACGGCCTCGATCGCCTCACCGTCGGCGAGCCTGAAGAGAAACTTCCTCGTGCCGTCGGTCGAGAGCTGTTCAGTCATCAGCGACAGGCGCGGAAGCTCGAAGCGCTCCGCGAGAGCAGCGCGGAGGGAAATCGACAGCTCGCTCATCGCGTCGAACGACGCGGCGGGAGTCACCCACAGCCGCCGCAGGACCTGGCCGACTCGATACGCCGGCTGGCCCAGCTCCGCCATCGCCTCGGCCAACCGGGCCTCGGCTTCGTCGGGGGTGAGATTCAGCAGGTTGATACGATCGGCCATCAGCGGAACACCGTGGTGAGCATGAACTGTCGCGTCGAGCGGAACTGACCGTGGCTCAGGGTTACCAGACTGACCCCAGAGGCTCCCGAGCCGAGCTCGGCCGACTCCACCTGCGCCGTCCGAGCGTCTGGCGCTGACGCCGCCGGCAGGAGCCCCGCGCTGTCGATGAGGGGGAGCGTCGCCTGGCTCTCGCGCGACACCGCCGACGCGCCGACTGCCGCACCGGCGGCGAACGTCTTGCGGCACATGAAGTTGAGCTTAGTCCGCCGGGGAGCCGCACGCAACGGCGGTGCTACCCGACGTCCGGGTGGCGCACTACCTTACGGCGTTGAATGCGAACCCTGCGCACGCGTGAATGACTGAGCAGCCGCCGACGCCGCCTCGACACTCGGGGCGGCGTCTCTTGCCGCGTGGCTCAACGCACCGCTGCGCGCCGCGCGCGCGGGAGGTCGTCGTGTCGTCGTCCGACGGTCGTTCGACCTGCCGTCGCCCACCACTAAACGCACTGAATGTCTGACTCCGCACTCGCGACGACCTTTCGCACACATCTCTGTGGCGCGCTCCGGGATGAGCACGTCGGCGCCTCGGTCCGGCTCGGCGGATGGGTGCACCGGTCACGCGACCTGGGTGGGCTCGTGTTCTTCGATCTGCGCGATCGCGCGGGACTGGTACAGGTTTCCGTCGACCTCTCGAAGGCAACGCCCGAGGTCGCGGGAGTCGCGTCGTCGCTCGGCGCCGAGACCGTCGTGCTCGTGGAAGGGATCGTCGCACAGCGGCCAGAGGCGATGCGCAACTCCGAGCTGAGCACCGGCGGAGTGGAGGTGAAGGCGACCGGGCTGCGCGTGCTCGGTCCCGCCGAGACTCCGGCGATCCCCGTAGCCCGCGGGAAGGGCGAGCAGCTCGCCGCGGAAGAGCTGCGGTTGCGGCACCGCTACCTCGATCTCCGGCGCGACGACCTGCAGCGGAACCTCCTGCTGCGCCACCGTCTGATGCAGACGACGCGGCGGTACCTCGCGGAGTCCGGCTTCTTCGAGATCGAGACGCCGATGCTCACCAAGCCGACGCCGGAAGGGGCGCGCGACTACCTCGTCCCGAGCCGCGTGCACCCCGGAGAGTTCTACGCGCTCCCCCAGTCTCCGCAGATCTACAAGCAGCTGCTCATGGTCGCCGGCTACGATCGCTACTTCCAGATCGCGCGGTGCTTCCGCGACGAGGACCTGCGCGCCGACCGGCAACCCGAGTTCACGCAGATCGACGTCGAGGCATCTTTCGTCGGCGAAGAAGATGTGATGCGGATCGCCGAGGGGCTGATCCGCGCGCTGTGGGTTGAAGGCGGTAGTGACGTGCCGGCCGCCATCCGGCGCATGTCGTATGCGGAAGCGCTCGAGCGCTACGGGATCGACAGACCGGACTTGCGGTACGGCCTGGAGATCAGCGACGTGAGCGACGTCTTCCGCGACACCGAGTTCGTCGTGACGAAGAAGGCGCTCGACGCGGGTGGGCGGGTGCGCGGCATCCGCGTGCCCGGCGGTGCGACGCTGTCGCGCAAGCAGGTGGACGAGGTCGAGGCGGCCGCGAAGAGCGCGGGCGCATTCGGGCTGCTGCGGATCCGACGCCAGAACGGCGCGCTGGACGGCCCCGCCGCGAAGTTTCTCGCAGAGGGGGCAGCCGACCGGCTGGGCCTCGCGGACGGCGATCTCGGACTTTATGTGGCGGGCCCTGACCACGTGTCCAGCCCGGCTCTGGACCGCGTTCGGCAGGAGGTGGCGCAGCGAATGCAACTCGTACCCAACGACGTGAATGCCTTTGTCTGGGTGACTGATTTCCCGATGTTCGAGCGCGACCCGAACTCCGGGGGGCTGACGGCCGTCCATCATCCGTTCACCGCGCCCAAGCCGGCGGACCTCGATCTCCTGGACGAGGAGCCGTGGAAAGCTCGTGCACAGGCGTACGACCTCGTCCTCAACGGCACCGAGCTGGGCGGCGGTAGCATCCGCATCAATGATCCGCGCGTGCAGTCGCGGATCTTCCGTCTACTCGGCATCGACGAGGCAACGGCGCAGTCGCGATTCGGGTTCCTGCTCGAGGCGCTGCGCGCCGGCGCGCCGCCGCACGGCGGCATCGCGTTCGGGTTCGACCGCATCACGATGGTGCTCGCGGGCGCGACGTCGCTGCGCGACGTGATCGCCTTCCCGAAGACGACGGCCGCCCGCGCGCTGTTCGAGGGCGCGCCGAGCCGGGTGCCGACGGCGGACATCGCGGAGCTGCACATCAGAGTGGAGTCGGAGCAGGCGTGAGCGACGGCTCGATCACCCAGAAGCTGTCGACCGAGGGCGCGGACATGCTCACCCTCGCCGGCGTGAACGACGGCAACCTCGTCGAGCTCTCCCGACTCGGCGGCGTCAAGGTCGCGCTGCGCGGGGACAGCATGTCGATCTCCGGACCCGCCGATCTCGTGACGCGTGCGAGCGACATCGCGCGCCGCATGATCGATCGCGCGCGCCAGCGCATGGAGCTCACGCCGGACGATGTCCTTCGACTGAGCGAGGACGACGGCTCGCGCGACGGGGACGGTGCGGTCGGCGAGGGACGCATCGCATTGCCCGGGGTTCGCCGACTCATCCAGGCGAAGACGAGCGGGCAGGCGGAGTACCTGGCGAAGATCGCCGAGCACGACATCGTCGTGGGCATCGGGCCGGCGGGGACGGGAAAGACCTACCTCGCGGTCGCCGCGGCCGTGGACGCGCTCACTCGCAAGCGGGTGCGGCGCATCGTGCTCGCGCGGCCAGCCGTGGAAGCGGGAGAGAGCCTCGGATTCCTGCCGGGCGACATGCAGGCGAAGGTGGATCCGTACCTGCGCCCGCTCTACGACGCGTTGGACGAGATGATGCCGCAGGAGCGCGTGCAGAAGGCGCTCGAGACGCGGGTGATCGAGATCGCGCCGCTCGCGTTCATGAGGGGACGCACGTTGAGCGACGCGTTCGTGATTCTCGACGAGGCGCAGAACGCGACCGCAATGCAGATGAAGATGTTCCTCACACGACTGGGCGTGAACTCGCAGATCGTCATCACGGGGGACAAGACGCAGATCGACCTTCCCAAGCGTGAGGAATCCGGGTTGATGCAGGTCGAGCGCATCCTGCCGGGGATTGAGGGGATCGCGTTCCATTACTTCACGGACGTCGACGTCGTGCGCCATCGGCTCGTGCGCGACATCATCAAGGCGTATGCGGAGGACGGGGACTGATCGCGTGACACTTCCCGACGAGATCGATCGCCATACCGGCCAGATGGAGGCCACGCGCCCCGTGAACACGGCGGGCGCGTTCGTGATGCGGCTGGTGCTCTTGCTTGCGTGCGCCGTGCTCACGACGCTGGCGCTCGCCGGCCCGCTCCTGTCGCGCACGCCGGATGCGATTGTCGGCTCGTTCGTCGTGAACCTGTTGTTGATCACGATGATGGTCCTGGCGCTGCGCATCTTCCGGCCGACGATTCACGACAGCGGGCGTGCTCTCGCCCTGCTCGGCGGGCTGGTCGCGTTCCAGGTGGTGCTCGCGTTCGCGGCGCTACAGGTGCGCCCGGGATCTCCCGAGCTCGTGCCGATCGCCTTCGCCGGTGTCGTCATCAGCACGCTCTTCGATCGGCGGGTGAGCTTGCTGACGGCCGTGCTGCTCGCGGTGCTCATCGCGTCGCAGCCGAGCTATGACACGCCGGCGGCGCTTCCGGTCATGATCGCCGCCGGCGCGACCGCCGCGCTGGCGGTGCGCTCGAGCCTCCGGCGCGACCAGTCGTATCTGTGGATGCTCATCATCGCCGCCGTGTCGAGCGTGGCGGTCACCGCGACGGGCGTCGCGGAGGGCGCCCCGACCTCCGCGCTCCTCGGTGGTGTGATCCGCGCCGCGGCGACATCGGTGGCGAGCGTGATCGGGGCGATGCTGTTCGTCCCGCTCGCCGAGCGACTCACGGGACGCGAGACGCACCTCACCTTGCTCGAGTGGGGAGACCTGCACCATCCGCTGCTGCAGCGGCTGAGCCTCGAGGCACCCGGCACGTACGCGCACACCGTCGCGCTCGCGAATCTCGCCGAGGCGGGGTGTCGCGCGATCGGCGCGAACGCGCTGCTGGCCCGCGTCGGCGCCTATTATCACGACATCGGCAAGCTCGCGAAGCCGCAGTATTTCGTCGAGAACCAGCCACGCGGCCGCAATCCACACGACCAGCTCAAGCCGCTCACGAGCGCATCCATCATCCGCAGCCACGTGGACGCCGGGCTCGAGCTCGCGACCGAGGTCCGACTTCCTGCGGCGATCAAGGCGTTCATCAACGAGCATCACGGCACGAACACGATCGCCTATTTCATGGAGCGGGCCCGGCAGCCCGACGGCTCGGTGCCGAGTGCGTCGGAGTTCGTGTATCCGGGGCCGATTCCGCAGAGCGCCGAAACGGCGGTGGTGATGCTCGCCGACGGCGTCGAGGCGATCGCTCGAACCCTCGTCGATCCGACTCCCGAGCGCATGCGCGAGCTGATCGATCGCGTCGTGCAGCAGCGGCTCGATCAGGGCCAGCTGCGCGAGGCCCCGATCACGATGCGGCAACTGTCCATCGTCAAGCGCGAGTTCGCGCGCGTGCTGGGTGGGATGTACCACGCGCGCGTGGAGTACCCCAAGGCGCCGGCTCGATCCGAGCCGGCGACGGTATGAGCCTCGCCGTCGACGTGGCCACCGAAGGCGTGCGCATTCCGGTTGCGCGGTCGCGTGTCGCCGCGCTCGCGGAGGGCGTGCTGCGACGCGAGCGCGTGCGCGACGCGATGCTGTCGATCGCCTTCGTGACGGACCGGCGGATCGCCGCGCTCAACCGCGAGCATCTCGGACATGCCGGTCCGACGGACGTGATCTCGTTCGGCTTCGCACCGGCCCGCGCGCGTGGCGCCGTGGTGGGCGACGTCTACATCGCGCCGGGCGTGGCGCGCCGTCACGCGCGCGAGCATGGCGGCGGCGTTCGCGAGGAGTTGATGCGCTGCGTCGTGCACGGCGTGCTCCACGTGCTCGGCCACGATCATCCGGAGGACGAGTCTCGCTATGGCTCGGCCATGTGGCAGCGTCAGGAGCGTCTGCTGCGACTGCTGGGGGCCGCATGAACGTCACGGCACTCGCGGTCGCCGCCGGCGCTGTCGTGCTGGCCTCGTTCGCGGCCGCCGCCGACGGTGCGCTGCTCGGGGGCGACCCCGACCCCGAGCCATCGCCTCCCATCGTCGGCGGACTTCGGCGGCGTGAGCTCGCGCATCGGGCGCTCGCGCTGACGCGCGTCCTCGCGCACCTCGCGGCCGGGGCGGCGATGGCGCGTGGCTTCGAGCTCGTTCCGACGGATGGCGTGCGCGCCGGCCTCGCGATGTTCGCGCTGGCACTCGTCACGGTGATGTTCGTCGAGGGGTTCGCGCGATCGCTGGGCTTCGCCACGGCTCCGCGCTACGCCACGGAGCTCGCCCCGCTCGTGCGTACGCTCGAGATCGTGCTCGCACCGGTCCTGCGCGCGGGGATCGCCCTGGACGCTCTGTTCGAGAGGCTCTTGCCGCCGCCGACGGTCGCCCAGCGCGCGGAACAGCTCGAGGAGGCAGCGGAGCAGTTCCGGCAGGTCGTCGCGGCGGAGGCCGATGTCTCGCGCGACGAGCAGGCGCTCCTGCACGGCGTCTTCTCGCTCACCGATACGTCCGTGCGCGACATCATGGTCCCGCGCGTCGACATCGTCGGCATCGAGCTCGGCACGCCGTGGAGCGAGGTCGTGGATCGCGTGCGCAGCTCGGAGCATGCGCGTTTCCCCGTATTCGGCGACACGCTGGACGACATCACCGGCATCCTCTACGCCAAGGATCTCCTGCCGTTCGTGATCGATGACGACGAGCCGATGCTCGGGTGGCAGACGCTCGTGCGCCCGGCCTCGTTCATCCCGATCTCGAAGGCGATCGACCTGCAGCTCCGCGACTTCAAGGCGAGCCGCACGCACATCGCGATCGTGAGCGACGAGTACGGTGGCACGGCCGGCCTCGTGACGATCGAGGACATCCTCGAGGAGATCGTCGGCGAGATCCACGACGAGTACGACGTCGAGGAGCCCGAGGTCGAGCAGGAGGAGGGGCGTCGCTTCTGGGTCGCCGGACGGCTGACCCTCGATGAGCTATCGGAGCTACTCGGGCAGGATTTCTCGCAGCACGACGTCACCACGGTCGGTGGTCTCGTCTACGAGGCGTTCGGACGCGTGCCGCGCCCTGGGGAAGCGGTGAGCATCGGCGCGTACAAGCTGGTCGTCGAGCGCGTACGGCGCCGGCGAATCGAACGGGTGTACTTCGAGCGGCTGCAGCCCGCGATGGGCACGTCGGCGACATGAGCCCGCAGAGCTTTCTCCTCACGATGTGCATCGTCACCGTCGCGGTGCTCACCGCGGGCGGCATGGCGATGCGATCGGTCAGCCGGATCTGGCTGCGACACTGGGTGGAGCGGCAGCTCCGCGGATCCCGGGCCGCTCTCGCCTACCTCGAGCGGCCGCAGCGGCTCATCATCGCCGCGAGTGCCACCGTCGCGCTCGTGCTGGTGCTCAGTGGAGGGCTCATCGCCACCGACTACGCACACCAGCCGCTGCGCCTCGCGGGCGCGCTGGCGCTGTTTGCCGCGGCGGTGGTCGTGCTCGGACAGTTGCTGCCGAGGGCGATCGCCCGGCGGTTCGCGCCGGGGGTCGCGGCGCTCTTCTCGCCGCTCCTCGAGGCAGCGGCGATCGTGACCAGTCCGATCATCGCGGCGGGTCGCTGGGCGAGCCGTCCCTTCGAGCGACATCCCGAGACGGGCGCCCCGCCCGATCGCGACACGATCCAGGATCTGCTGCGCGAGGGAGAGCTGGAGGGCGTTGGCGAGCGCGAGGAGATGGAGATCATCACCGGCGTCATGTCGTTCGGCGAGAAGCTGGTGCGCGACGTGATGATCCCGCGCTCGGAAATTTTCGCGATCGATCGCTCGGCGAGCGCGCGCGAGATGGCCGAGGAGTTCGCGACGTCCGCCTTCAGCCGCGTCCCGGTGTACGACGGCTCGCTCGATCACGTGGTGGGGATGGTGCACGCGTTCGACGTGCTCAAGACCAGTGGGGAGCGCCACGCCGCGCTGCGCCCCGTGGCCATCGCGCAGGACGGCACGCCGTGCAGCGAGCTCCTGTTCCGGATGCTCCGCCGCAGCCAGCACCTCGCACTCGTGCAGGATGGGATGCAGCACACCGTCGGCCTCGTCACACTGGAGGACTTGCTCGAGGAGCTCGTGGGCGACATCCGCGACGAGCACGACGACCCCGCGCCGCGCGGCGAGGGCTGACCGTTGCACGACGCCCTCCTCGCGGACTTCCGAGCGGGCAGGAAGGCGGCCCTCGCCCGCGCGATCAGCGTCGTCGAGAACCATCGCACCGGATTCGACGTCCTTCTTGGCGCCCTGCACGCTACGGTCGGTCGCGCACGGCGGATCGGAATCACGGGGCCACCGGGCGCCGGAAAGAGCACGATCACCACGTGCCTGACGCGACTCTATCGTGCGCAGGGGCTCGCGGTCGGCATCGTCTGCGTCGATCCCACGTCGCCGTTCACCGGCGGCGCCCTGCTCGGCGACCGAATCCGCATGGAAGACGTCGCGCTCGATCCGGGTGTGTACATCCGGTCGCTCGCGACGCGCGGATCGCTCGGCGGGCTCTCCACCGCCACGCGTGAGGTGTGCGACGTGCTCGACGCCTTTGGCATCGATCGCATCCTCATCGAGACGGTCGGTGTCGGCCAGAGCGAGCTGGATGTCGCGCGCACGGCGGATACGAGCCTCGTGATCCTCGTGCCGGAATCGGGCGACTCGATCCAGACGCTGAAGGCGGGTCTGATGGAGATCGCTGACGTCTTCGCGGTGAACAAGGCCGACCGGCCCGGCGCGGACCGCCTGCGCACCGAGATCGAGCTGATGCTCGGCATGCGTCCGGGCGCTTCGGAGTCCACGGCGAGTGGGCATCACGGCGTCGATCTGTCGCGCAACAACCTGGCGCGGCAGGTGCGCGAGTCGGCACAGGACGATGAGACTCGCTGGACCCCGCCCGTGCTGCGCACGGTCGGTATCGAAGGGCAGGGGATC
>DATEOG010000159.1:0-11621 GCA_035274345.1 Gemmatimonadaceae bacterium | reverse complement strand
CAGCGCGGTGTGCACGGCTTCCGCCACATGCGGCGGCACGCTGTGGCGCACCTCGTCGAGCGGCGTCGGCTCGACGGTGAGCACCCGCGCGATGACGGCCTGCGTGGTAGGTCCGGTGAACGGCGGCTCTCCCGCCAGCATCTCATACGTCACGGCGCCCAGCGCGTACACGTCCGCGCGCGCGTCCACCGACTTCTCCCCCGTCGCCTGCTCGGGCGCCATGTACTGCGGCGTGCCGAGCGAGAGCCCGGTCTGCGTGATACGCTGCCCGCCCGCCTGCTGCACCGCGAGCGCAATGCCGAAATCGGCGACGAGGGCGTGCCCGCCGTGCAGCAGGATGTTCTCGGGCTTCACGTCGCGATGGATCACGCCGTGCGCATGCGCATACGCGAGCGCGTCGGCCACCTCGGTGGCGATGCGCAGCGCGTCGGCGACAGGAAGCTGCCGCTCCCGCTCCAGCCGCGCGCGCAGCGGCTCACCTTCGATGAACGGCATGACATAGAACAGCTGCCCTTCCGCGCTGCCGCTGTCGAACAACGGCAGGATGTGCGGATGCTGCAGGTTCGCGGTGAGCTCGATCTCCTTGAGGAACCGCTCGGAGCCGAGCACCGCGGAGAGCTCGGGGTGCAGCACCTTCACCGCGACCTTCCGGTGGTGTCGCACGTCCTCGGCGAGCAGCACGGTAGCCATCCCGCCCGCCCCAATCTCGCGGATGACGCGATATCGCTCGGCGAGCGCGGCGGCGAGACCGCGCTCGCGGGCGGTCGGGTCTCCCGCGATGGGGTCGATGGCCACGGCGAGTAGGGGGGAGGGAGCCGTCAGCTCTCGTGGACCGCCATCGGCGGCGCGGCCGCCGACGCGGGTCGCTTCGGCGCCGCGATGACGCCGAGCACGATGCCCGCCGCGATGATGCCGAGCGCGATCGGGATGCTCGTCGGCTTCATCACCATGACCAACGCGACGGCGAGCGCGATGCCGGTGTTGATCGTCGGGAGCAGCACGACCGCGGCAGGGGGCACGAGCTTCGGCGCCGGCTGCTCAGCGCCCTTCGATGCCATCTGCTCGAGCACGCCCTTCACCGCGCCACCCTTGATGCCCAGGAAGATCCCACTCGCGAAGAGCAGCACGACGCCGAGCATTCCGGCCACGATGAAGCCCGTGGACATGCTCACGTGCGCGGCGCTCAGCATGTACCCGCCCGTGGCGAGGAACACGATGAGGCAGAGGGGAAACAACCTGGACGCGGACATCAGCACGCTGTGCCAGTCGAGCGCTTCGCCGACGGTGCGCGCGCGGGCACGGCGGCCGGCGGCGAGCTTCGTGACCGCCGTGACGCCCGCGGCGACGAGCAGGGCGAGGAGATGGAGGAACTTGGCGAGGAGGTAGGTATCCATTGGGAATCGGGAGGGGTGAGTCGATCCGAATTTGCGATCACGGCTCCGATGCCCGGAAGGGGTGCCGACCCCGTCGCGCGATTAGGCGATTGGGGCGATTGGGGTCAGACTCCTTGAAAACCGATCCGACGCGCGTCCGTTCAACACCAAAGGGGTCAGACTCCTTGAAAACGGGTCCGGTGTGCGTCCGTTCAGTAGCGAAGCGAATGCGACTGCGTCGCATCAATCGCAGATGCCGCGTCCCCTGCGTGTCGTCCTTTCTGGCCACACACTTCATCTCATTCAACGCGGCAACAACCGCAGCTCCTGCTTTGTCGACAACCTCGACCGCGCGCGTTATCTGCTGACGCTTTTCCACGCGAGCGAGAAGGCACGCTGCCCGGTTCATGCCTACGTCCTGATGACGAACCACGTCCACTTGCTCGTCACCGCAAGCGACGCGCGCTCGCCAGCCCGCATGATGCAAGCACTCGGGTCCGCCTACGTGCGCCATTTCAACGATCGGCACGGACGTACGGGGACATTGTGGGAGGGTCGCTTCCGGTCGTCGCTGATCGACTCGGAACGGTACTTTCTCCAGTGCAGCCGTTACATCGAGACGAACCCGGTTCGCGCCGGCCTCGTGAGCAGACCCGCGGAGTATCGTTGGTCCAGCTTCAAGAGCAACGCGCTCGGTCAACCGGACGCAGTCGTGCGTCGCCATGGCGTGTACCTGGCGCTCGGAAGCTGCGACTCGATTCGGCGTGAGGCTTATCGTGCGCTATTCGACGCTCCATTCGATGTCCGCGTGCTCGAAGCGATTCGCCGCACCACGAACAAGGGCATCGTGCTCGGTTTCGACGACCGCCGATCGGAGTTGGAGCACGCGCTTGGTCGGCCGCTGTCGCGCGGGAAGCGTGGCGGAGATCGCCGCGGTCGTCGTATCGACTGATATCGACATACGATCTCCCGCCGTACCGTTTTTCGAGGAGGCTGACGCGCTTGAACCGAGGGCGCAGCGTACCGTTTTTCAAGGAGTCTGACCCCACTCGATGACTCTCTCAAAGGGAGGAGTCTGACCCTGGTCTTGGGTTGCGCTGTGACTCATAGTCTCTTCTTGGCCACGACACCCCCTCCTCCCAGCCCCCGACACCCGTCCATGCCCCGTCATCTCTCGCTGCGCGCCGTCTTCGTCGTCGCTCTGGCGGCGCTCTCCGCGACCGCCTGCCACAACGCGCCGTCGTCCGCTCCGCGCGCCGTCGCGGGTACAGCGACGCCGCTTCGCGTGATGACGTTCAACCTCCGCTACGACAACCCGGGCGACGGCGTCAACGCGTGGCCGAACCGCAAGGATTGGGTCGCGTCGCTCGTGCGCTTCCACGGCGCCGACGTCATCGGCGTGCAGGAGGCGCTCGCGCACATGCTGACCGACCTCGACGCTCGGCTCCCCGGCTTCGCACGCGTCGGCGTGGGACGCACCGACGGGCGCACCAAGGGAGAGTTCAGCGCGATCCTCTATCGCACCGATCGCCTCGCGCTGCTCGACAGCGGCACATTCTGGCTGTCGCCGACCCCCCAGACCGTGGGCAGCAAGGGATGGGACGCCGCGCTCGAGCGCGTGGCGACGTGGGCGCGGTTCCGCGATCGCGTGACCGGGTGCAGCCACCTGCACCTGAACACGCACTTCGACCACATGGGGGAGCAGGCGCGCCAGGAGAGCGCGCGGCTCATCCGCCGCCAGCTGGTCACGCTCGCCAACGGACTCCCGGTCGTGATGACGGGCGACCTCAACGCCGATCCGACGAGCGCTCCGTATCGCATCCTCTCGCGCGACACGATCGCCGAGGCGCTCCCGCCACTCGCCGACGGCTTCGTGGTGAGCAAGAGCGGAAACTACGGACCGACCTCCAGCTGGACGGCGTTCCGCGCGATCGTGCCCGGCCGCCGCATCGACTACATCCTCGTCTCCGCGCCGGTCACCGTGCTGTCACACGGAATACTGCCCGACAGCTGGAACGGCAGGTTCCCGTCCGATCACCTGCCGGTGCTGGCGTCCGTGAGGACATGTGGCTCGTGACGCGCTGGCCCGGGAAGAGCTAGGGAGCGCGAGTAAGCTGCTTCGCGCCGGAGGTTCACGCGGAGGCGCGCGAGTTCAAGGGGTCAGACTCGTTGATCGGATCAAGGGGTCAGACTCCTTGATCGGTTCAACGAGTCTGACCCCTTGATTTCCCCTTGATTTCCACTTGATCGGTTCAAGGAGTCTGACCCCTTGATTTGCGCAGGGATCTCTCCGCCGTAACCCTCGCAGATCCCGAAGGCCTGGATGGAAAGAACCGCTGCGCCGGTGCATGTGACTCCACGCAGAGAGCGGTTCTCCGCGCCTCGGCGCACCTCCGCCCCTCCACGTGAAAACACGTTGCGCGACGAACCCCGCCTGTCGCTCAGCGGATCGTCACGTACTGCTCCAGCCGCGCCACTTCGGCCTTGTCCACGTACTTCCCGATCTCGCGGCGGAACTGCTCGATGTCCTTGTACGGGCGATACTCCTCGAACTCGTGGCGCATGCGCGGGCCGACGCCGGGGATGAGCAGGATCTCGTCGCCCTTCGCGCTGTTGAGATCGATCGGCTTCCACACCTTCGCGTACACGGTCTTGCGCGCGTCCGCGGAAAGCGAGCCGAGCGCCTTGTTCGCGGCGACCATGTCCTGATAGGGGCGTCCCGCGATGAGCGCGTCGTCCGCGGCGGCCGTCATGCCGGGCACGGCGACGAGCTGCTCCTTCGTCGCGCTGTTGGGGTCGAGCATCGCGCCAGCGGCTTGAGCCGGCGCGGCGGTCGCGCCGGCCGACGAGTCCATCGCGGCGGAACTCGTCGCGGGCAGATTCGGCACGGACGTCGCCGACGCGGCGCCGACCGCGACGGTGTCCGTGCGCGCCGCCTCGTCCGACTTCGGCGAGCACGCAGCAGCGACGATGAGAACGAGCGTCGCGCCGGCGGCGCGACGAGCGAGGAGTGTGTGACGGGTGCGCATCATGGCCTCTCGGGTGGATCGATGGTGATGCCCGGTGACTGCACGGGCGATTCGCGGCGAAGCGCCGGGTGACGATAGCTATACACCAACCCGAGCAGTCCCAGTTGGGCCATCGCGCCCGGAGCGAGCGCGGGAGTGGCCCCGCGGATCGACTCCCAGAACAACTTCGCTCCGCTCAGCGACGACTCCCGCTCCAGCTCGAACTCCACGTTGCCACGGTAGTGCAGGAAGACGCCGACCACCCCCGCGGCCACGCAGAGCAGCATCACCGTCTGGAAAAAGCGTACCGTGGACGAGCTCGGCCGCTGCCACACGAGGGCGGCAGCCACGAGCACCACGCCGAGCAGCACGAGCGGTGTCCATTGCAGCACCGACTCGAAGTGCTCCAGCAGCAGCAGCTCGACCTCGAGCCCCGCCGCGCCGATGGCGACGAGCGCGAGAAGAAAGGGACGCAGCGCACCGCCGTCGGCGAGGGCACGGATCGACGCCATCGTTACCGCGTCTGCAGCGGTTGCGACGCGCGGAGCGACGGCCCGTTGGGCACGCTCGCCCCCTGATTCGCCAGCTGGCGCAGCGCCGCGACCTCTTCCCGCATGTCGTCGGCACGTCCCACGCCGGCACCGATCCGCAGGAGCTGGATGCGCACGTTCTCGAGCGCAGCGCCGATCGCCCCGCGGCGCGCGTGGATGTCGTCGAGCGCCTCGCGCATCTCGGCCAGCAGGGCGGAACGGCGGTCGAGGAGCGCATGCTCCGTGATGAGCGAGGCCACGCCGACCGACGCGGCGGTGGCCGACCGTGCGCCCTCCGCCGCCTGGCGCTCGGTCCCTGCCTCCGACAGCGCGCGCCCGACCTCGGATTCTCGAATGCGGAGCGCCTCCTGGTCGCGCTCGAGTCGCTCGATGAGCGCCGAGAGCTCCGGAAAGCGCGAGCTCACCTCCGCCGGGATCAGCTCCACGAGCCGCGCCACCGGCGCGGCGCGATCGACGTTCGGGCGCTCCGCGTTCAGGCGACCGAGCCCGACGGACGCGATGCGGAAGAATGCGTTCGTGAACCGCCGACGCCACACCCACGCGGCCATGCGGAATGCGCGCCGCTCCGCCTTCGGCGACGCGTTCAGCGCAACCACGAGGCTCACGGTGTTCACGATGTCCGCGCCGACGAGCAGCGCGATCAGCGCCGGCGTGACCTGACCTTCCCGCTGCCCCCGGAAGAACAGAAGCTGGATGGCGATGCGCGCCACGATGCCGGCGGCGAGCGCGATCCATGCCCGGCGGCGCGTGCGACGGCGCGCCGCCGTGCGCTTCGCATCGTAGAGAAGGCGCAGCTCTTCGGCGTACGCACGGCGCTGGATCTCGAACGCGCGGCGCACGTCCGCCGCGACGAAACCCTCGCGCAGCAGCTCGCGCACGCGGCGCACCAGGTCGATCGAGACGACGGCGACGCCGAACGCGATACCGAAGAGCAACGGGGCGACGCGGCGTGTCGTCGGAAGTCCGAAGATGATCGAGAAGACGATGATCATCCACACCAGCCACACCGTCTGTTCCGCCGTGTGGAGGAAGCTGCGGACGGGCGGCGCGATGTCCGTCGCCGCGACGCCGGCTGCCGACTCGCCCAGCGCCTCCGCCACCGCTTCGGCCGTCGGGTACCGGTCGTACGGCTGTCGCATGAGGCAGCGATCGATCACCGCCGCGAGCGCCGCAGGGACATCCGGTCGCGCCGACATCACCGGAGGCGCCGCGCGCGTGAACCGCGCGACGAGCAGCGCCTCGATCGTGTTTCCCTCGAACGGGGCGCGGCCGCTGAGCGCATAGAAGCCGACGCCGCCGAGCGAGTACAGGTCGCTGCGCCCGTCCACCGGCTCGCCGGCGGCCTGCTCGGGACTCATGAACGCCGCGGTGCCGAGCAGCTGACCCTCGAGCGTGAGCCGATCGGTCGTCGCCGACCGCTCCACCGGCCGCGCGATGCCGAAGTCGGTCACCATCGCGCGCCCGCTGCCGCGCTCGATCATGATGTTGTCCGGCTTGATGTCGCGGTGCACGATGCCGCGCCCGTGCGCATACGCGAGCGCCCACGCGACCTCGCGGAGGATGCGCGCAACCTCGTGCGGCGGCAGAGGTCCTGTGCGCCGCACACGCTCGGCCAGCGTCTCGCCATCGACGAATGCCATGGCGATGAACACGATCCCGTCGTGCTCCTCGACGGCGTGGATCGGCACGATGTGCGGATGCGAGAGTCCCGCGGCGGTACGTGCCTCGCGCAGGAACCGCTCGCGCAGCACCGGCTGCGCGGCGAGCAGCGTCGGCAGCAGCTTCAGCGCGACGTGCCGGTCGAGCGAGAGATCGCGTGCGAGCAGCACGACACCCATTCCACCACGTCCGAGCTCGCGCTCGAGCGCGTAGCGGCCCGCGACCGCGCGCTCGAGCGCGAGAACGTCCGCGCTGGTGTCGGGCTGGTGCTCTGCCATGCGCGCTCGGCTACTGCTCTCCGTTCTGCACGACGTTCACCTTCACCGGTCCGAACAGCCCCGACTCCAGCAGCGGCGAGTCCTTGGTGAAGGGACGGAAGTCGGTGAACGTGTACCGCTGCGTCACACCGGGCTGGAGGTCGCCGATCATCCGGTTCGGCCAGAGGTTCGTCACGCGCACTTCCACGCGGTTGGCGCCACGCTGCAGCGCCGGCGTGATGTCGACGCGATACGGCGGCTTCCACAGCACCTCGCCCACCGGCTGCTCGTTCACGACGACTTCGGCCATCTCCTTCACCGCGCCGAGGTCGAGCTCGACGCGAGTGCCCGGGCGGAACGCATCGGCCGGCGCCTGCAGCTCGAAGGTGTACGTGGCGGTGCCCGAGAAGTAGCGCACCCCCGGATTGGTGGACTTCGTCCACGACGTCAGCGAGTCGAAGCGCACGGGCTCCGTGGGCGCGCCGCGGCCCGACTCGAAGGTGAGGCTCCAGGGCCCGGACAGTGTGGCGACCGTCGAGCGCGACTCGGAAGGCACGGTGCGCTGCGTCGCCGTGGTCGCGCGCCGGAACACGACGAACGTCGAGCCATATGGATCGAGTGACAGCGGCACCTCGGTGCGCCCCGCGTCCGAGACGTACGTCGCCGGAATCGCGTCGCCGGTCGCCGGATCCCACAGCTCGGCGACCTTTCGCTCGATTTTGAAGCTTCCGGTCACCTGCTCCGGGCGCTCCTGCTGATTGGCGACGAACCAGATGTCGGCGTCCGACGTGCGGCGATGGATCCACACGAGCTTCGCGTCGCTCGCGCCGGTGAAGGTGACGTCGGGGGTGATGCGCTCCGCCGTGAAGACGTCGGCGATCGGCATCCCCCAGTACACCTTGCCGTCGCCGTACTCCGTCGACGTGACGGTCGTGCCGTCGATGTCGCCCCAAACGGCCGACGCGATGGCGCGCACGCTGTCGTCGCCGGCGGCGCCGTCGCGCAGGCTCGGCGTGCCGACGGGCGGCGGCGCGATGAGGATCGCCCCGGCCGAGACGAGCGCACGGAGCTTCTTCGCCATCGGCAGCGTGAGCCGGTTCACGTCGGACGGGAGAACGAGCGCGCGGTAGCGCATGCCGCTCGGCAGCGCGATCCGGCCCGCCTCCACCGTCATGCGGTTGAGCAGGAGCTCGGCACTCACCCAGTCGTAGTCGAAGCCGTCGGGCGGCGCCGGGTCGAGCGGCTTCCAGTACGGCACCGCGTTCGGCGCGCCCTCGCCGTTGAAGTACACCAGGTCGGCGACGAACCGGCCCTGCTGCAACATGTGCGACGCGCGCGCGAGGTAGCCAAGCCATGCCGACGACTGCTCGGCCCACGTGGTGTTGCGCGAGAAGTGCTGGCCGAAGAAGCCGAGCGTCATGCCGGGCTTGTGCTCCTCGTCCACGAACGGCTGGTGCACCGACGTGTGGATCACGAAGCGGTTGATCCCCTGCGCGAGGGCGCGATCGGCGAGCCGCTTCAGGTAGTACGGCCCCTGCGCGAACGCGGGCACGAGCGGCGGCGGCATCGTCGTGAACGACTCCGCGGCGACGATCGGCTTGCCGTAGGTGTGCGCCGCCGACGCCGCCTCTCGCATGTCGGTCATGTGCGCCTGGATGTCGTCCACTCCAGGGCCCGGCGTCCAGAACTCGGCCATCGGGATCGTCACGCGTCCCTTGGCCTGCAGCGCATCGCCGCTCGTCGGGAACTCGGCGCCCATCGCCTCGGCGTAGAGGCCAAGGCCCTGCGCTTTCAGCGCGTCGTTGGCGACGCCATAGTGATTGTCCGAGAACAGGTCGGCGATCGTGCGACGGAAGTCCCAGAGGAACTTGTCGCTCGAGTCCGCGCCGCCGATGACGCGGCCGGTGAGCACCGGCAGAAAGCGCGTCGGATCGTAGCCGCGCCGCGTGCGGAACTGCGCGATCATGTCGTCGGTCCAGTTCTCCATTCCCGCCTCGTAGCTGTCGAGCAGCAGATAGCGGAAGCTCTTGCCGTAGTGCGGACCGAGCGCGCCGCGGATCTGACTCGTGTACTGCTGGAAGTACGACGCCACGTGCGCGCGACCGAGCTTGTCGACCTCGAACCCCGTTGCCTCGGGCGACGCGGGATGGTTCTTCGTGCCGGTCAGCGAGTAGCCCATGCGCAGGACGGTCCATCGGCCCGCCGGCACCTGCCAGTCGAGCGTGCCGTCCTTGCGCATGCGCGCCGTGATGTCGACGACGTCGCTCGCCGCGATCGCGTCGCCGGTCGGCTGCGTGGCGATGTCCGATCCGTAGTCGGTGATGATTCCGAACTGCGCCTTCTCCTGCCATCGGTTCACGCGGGGCGATGCGCTCAGCTCGAGCTCGGAGATGGCGATGCCGCGTGAGGGCGGGATGCCGAGCGACGCAGCGAACGGGTTGGCGGCCGGCCGCTTGAGCACGAGCCGGTAGAACCGCGCCGTCGGCGGCTCGAAGGTGTAGGTGCGCGCCGCGAAGTGGTGCAGCGGATGGCCCGGCCCGGGCAGCGTGGTGAGCGGGACCCAGTCCTGTCCGTCGTCGCTCCACTCCAGTCGTCCCTCGGGGATCGGCGGCGTGCCGACGAACTGCATCGTGGGAGCGCCCACGAAGGTGAATGCGTACGCGCGATACGGCTGCGGGAACTCGAACTGCACCCACGTCTCGTTCGCGCCCTCGGGGATCGTGAGCGTCGTCGTCTCGCCGAAGTCGCCGTCGGTGAGGATCGCCGCGTCGAGGGCGCCCGTCGCGGTGGTGATTCGTGGATTCGCGTCCGCCATGCGTACGTCGCTCTCGCCGACGCGCATCGCGAGCACGCGCGTGTCGGCGTAGTACGTCGGGTCGGGCGCATCGGAGCGCTCGACCGACATGGGCAGCGCGCCGGGCAATCCCGTGTCGGTCGGGAAGTCGAGCGACGGAGCATTCCGCATCGCCTGGAACGGTCCGTTGTTGGAGGGCGGCTTGGGCAGCACGCCGATGAACCGTCGTGGACCTTCGATGGTCGTGTCGCTCCACACGACCTTCTTCATCGCCTGCGCCGGCTTCACCCACGGACCGCCCGTTTCACTCCAGCCGCCGCTCGCCGCCATCGTCATCTCGAGGTCGAGCCGGCTCGCTTCGGCGGCCGCGTGCCGGAACGCCGCCTTCCACGCCGGCGTCATCCACACGAGCCGGTTCTCGACGAACTGTGGCGTGCCGAGCGAGCCGTCGAACATCTGCATCCCACCGATGCCGACGCGCTTCATCCACTCGAGATCGGCAGTGATCCCCTCGCGCGTGACGTTGCCGTTCATCCAGTGCCACCAGACGCGGGGCTTGGCCTCGTCGGGAGGGGTGCGGAAGCCGCGTTCGAGTGACGGACGCGGGGCGGCCGTGTCAGCGCGCGCTGTCGCCGGGCGCGACGTCGCGGGGCGCTGAGTCGCGGGGCGCTGAGTCGCGGGGCGCTGCGCGTCTGCGTGGTTGGTCGCAATCGCGAGCGCCGCAAGGGCGCACATCGGGGAAAGTCGAATCGACATCATGCTGGTATCGGAGGAGCGAGCGGGCAGAATATAGGCGTGCGATCGACTTCTCGGTGTACAAGCCGAGGCCGGTTGGATATGACTTCGGTTCTGCGTAGTGAGTCATGTGTAGTGAGTGACTGCGCCTTCACCCACCACTCACGACCCACCACTCACTACCGCCCTCTAGGCGTCGCCACGTAAAGCGTGTGCATCGGGCCCGTCGTGTCGTGGGCCCGGACGAGCAACGACTGCACCGTGAGCCTCGATGCGCGCAGCGCGCCGGCGAACTTCGGGTCGTCGCCGACGGACCAGTACACGATCGACCCGCCGGGCCGAAGCGCGGCAACCGTGAGCGCGATACCGCTCCTCGCGTACAGCGGTGCGCTCTCGGACATCAGCATCCCGTCGGGCCCGTTGTCCGTGTCGAGCATGATCGCGTCGAAGGCACCGGGATTCGCCCGGAGCACGTTGACCACGTCGTCGTGCACTACGCGGACGCGCGGATCGCGCATCGCCTCGTCGGACAGAGCGAACGCCGGATCCCGGTTCCACTCGATCACCTCGGCCAACAGCTCCGCCACCACGATCTCGGCGTCCTGGCGCAGCTCCCGGAGCGCGGCTCGAAGCGTGAACCCCAGCCCGAGCCCACCGATCAGTACGCGTGCTCCCGACACGTCGCGGAGCGGAGCGCAGGCGACTTCGGCGAGCCGGTCCTCGGAGAGGTGTCGCCGAGTGGACATGAGCTCCACGCCATCGGCGCGGATGAGATAGGCACCGTCGTGCCGATACAACGTGATCAGCGTTCCGTTCGGCGTGCGCGCCTGCCCGAGCCGCTCGTGTGGCTTCATCCTCTAACGATACAGCACGCACCGCCCGGATTGCGCGCGGTGAACGGAACGGTCATGCTTTCGCCGCGATCGCACGGAACCCCGGTGGAGGATTCGAGAGATGAGCGCAGTCGAGTGGAAGGTGACGGTCGGCGAGAGCGAGACGACCGCTGTGTACGAGCCGGGAGCCGACTCGAGCGCGGAGCTTCCACTGTTCGTCTGCGCGCACGGCGCGGGCGGCAGCATGTCCGACCGCGGAATGCTCGCGACGGCGAATGCCTTCCGCGGTCACGGCATCGGCATGGTGCGCTTCAACTTCCTGTACAAGGAACGGGGCTCGGGACGACCGGATTCGATGCCGCTGCTCATGGAGACGACGGCGGCCGTCGTCGCGCGTGCGCGCGAAGAGCT
>DATEOG010000158.1:0-6623 GCA_035274345.1 Gemmatimonadaceae bacterium | reverse complement strand
CTCAGGTGCGCGAGCTGCATGGCGGTCTGCGTCGCCTGGTCGATCGTGCTCACGACGCCGAATCCAGAGGGACCGAGCAGCACCGACAGCACCTTCGCGCGCACCAGCGCAACGAACATGATGAGGAGCTGGATCGCCCCGATCGAGATGAGCACGCGCGACATCAGAAGTGCAGAGTGGGTTCGCTCCCCCCTCGACGCTCTCCGAGATGGGGCCGTAACCGCTTCATCGAGCGAGCGTTGGAACTCCCACTCACGTGACGCGTACGGGCGCCGACCCGGGCTCCGTCAGCGCCTCACGCGACTGTTGCGCGACCTGCGGGGGCGCCTCTCCAGCGAGCGACGCTTCGACGGCGCTCGCCGAGGCGGGGAGACTTGCGCCACGCTGCTGGCGAACGAGCGTGAGGATGGTGTAGACGGCGACGGTCTCGGCGCTCTGGTTCGTGACTTCGACGTCCCAGTGCACGACGCCCTGCGGGATCTGTCCGTCTCGATCTTCCTTCGCCGTCTTCTGCTTGCACGTGAGCCGCGCCTGGATCGTGTCGCCGATGTACACGGGCTTCACGAAGCGCAGCCCTTCCAGTCCATAGTTGGCCAGGACCGGACCCGGCGCGGGATCGACGAACAGGCCCGCCGCGGCGGACAGCACGAAATAACCGTGCGCGACGCGGCGCTCGAACAGCGAGTCGCGCGCGGCGACGTCGTCCATGTGGGCGTAGAAGAAGTCGCCCGAGATCCCCGCGAAGTTGACGACGTCGCTCTCCGTGACCGTGCGACGATGCGTGATGAGGGTCTCGCCGATCTCGAGCTCCTCGAAGTACTTCCTGAACGGGTGGACGCGATCGGGACGCTCGGTGGCGCCCTTCGTCCATTCGCGGGTCACCGCCGTGAGAGTCTGCGGTGCGCCCTGCAGCGCGGTGCGCTGCATGTAGTGCAGCACGCCGCGCACACCGCCCATCTCCTCGCCCCCGCCCGCTCGTCCTGGCCCGCCGTGCACGAGATGCGGCAGCGGAGAGCCGTGACCGGTCGATTCCTTCGCGCTGTGCCGGTTCACGAGCATGAGCCGCCCATGATACGCGGCCGTGCCGAGCGCCACCTCGCGGGCCACGTCGTCGCGCGCCGTGAACAGCGAGCCGACGAGACTTCCCTTCCCCAGCCGCGCGAGCTCGATGCCCTCTTCCACCGAGCCGTACGGCATGACCGTGTTGACCGGACCGAACGCCTCGATGTCGTGCGGCTCGGTGCGGCCGAATGGATCGTCGAGGTAGAGCATCGTCGCGGGGAAGAACGCGCCCTTCTCCGGATCCGCGCCGACGACATCGAGCGCATCGGGCCCGCCGTACAACAACTCCGTCGCGGCGCGCAGGCGTTCCGTGTTCGCTTCCACCTCGCGCCGCTGCGAACGGCCGGCGAGCGGTCCCATGCGAACCCCTTCGATCGCCGGGTCCCCCACCTTCACGCCGGCAAGCCGCTTCTTGAGCGCGGCGACCACGTCGTCGACGACGCCGGCGGGAACGAAGGTGCGGCGGATCGCCGTACACTTCTGTCCCGCCTTCACCGTCGTCTCCTTGACGACCTCCTTGACGAAGAGATCGAACTCCTCGCTGCCCGGCACCGCATCGGGTCCGAGCATGGAGAAGTTGAGCGAGTCGGCTTCCTGATTGAAGCGGACGTTGTGCTCCAGGATCGCGCGGCCGCTGCGAAGCTTCAGCCCGGTCGCGGCCGACCCGGTGAAGGCGACGGCGTCCTGGCTCCCGAGATGATCGAGCAGATCCCCCGAGCTGCCGCAGATGAGCTGGAAGCTGCCGGCGGGGAGGATGCTCGACTCGACCATGGCGCGCGCGACGACTTCCGTGAGGAAGCACGTGACGGTTGCCGGCTTCACGATGCTCGGCATCCCCGCGAGGAATGACGTCGCGAGCTTCTCGAGCATCCCCCACACCGGGAAGTTGAACGCGTTGATCTGCACGGCGACACCCTCGAGCGGCACGCAGATGTGCCGGCCGATGAAGGTGCCGCCCTTGCTGAGCGGCTCGGGACCGCCGTCGACGTAGTACGTCTCATCGGGAAAGTCGCGCCGTCCGCGACTCGCGTAGGCGAACAGGGTGCCGATCCCGCCGTCGATGTCGATCCAGGAGTCACCCCTCGTGGCGCCGGTGAAGCGCGACACCCGATAGAACTCTTCCTTGCGATCCGTCAGGTAGAGCGCCAGCGCCTTGAGCATGCGGGCGCGCTGATGGAAGGTGAGCTGCCGCAGCGCGCGTCCTCCTGACGTGCGGCCGTAGTCGAGCATCGCGGCGAAGTCGAGTCCTTCGCTCGACGAGTCTGCGATCTGCTCGCCGGTGACGGCGTCGTGGAGTGGCGTGCCCGCTCCGCTCCCCGTCACCCACTCGCCAAGCGCGAAGCTCTGGATGCGCGTCACGTGCGTGTCTCCTTCCATGTGCGGTAGCTCATCTGCTGCCGTGCGCGGTCGGGCGGCACCTCGCGCAACGGCTCGCACGGCCGCAGCGACGCGTGCAACCGCGCCGGGAGTGCCTGGTAGAGCGCCGTGCCTTCCGACTTCCATTCGAGCATCTCGTCGCTCACCTGCTTCACGACTTTCGCGGGGTTGCCGACGACGACGGAGCGTGGCGGGATCTGCATCTCGGACGGCACGAAACACAGCGCGCCCACGATGCTTCCGGCGCCGACGGTGGCGTTATCCATCACGACGGCGTTCATCCCGATCAGTGCATTCTCCCCGATCCGCGCGCCGTGCACGACGGCACCGTGACCGATGTGCGCGCTGCGCTCGAGGTATACGGTGACGCCTGGGAACATGTGGATGGTGCAGCTCTCCTGCACGTTGCAGCCGTCGTCGATCACGATGCCCCCCCAGTCGCCGCGGATCGCGGCTCCCGGCCCGACATACACATCTCGGCCGATGACGACGTTGCCGGTCACGGTGGCCTTCGGATGCACGAAGGCGCTCTCGTGGATCACGGGGATGAACCCGTCGAAGGTGAAGACGTTGGCCACCTATACGCGCTCCAGGACGGTCGCCATTCCCTGCCCGACGCCGACGCACATGGTGGCGAGCGCGTACCGCGAGCCCGTGCGCCGCAACTCATGCGACGCCGTGAGGAGCAGTCGCGCTCCGCTCATGCCGAGCGGGTGGCCGAGCGCGATCGCGCCGCCATTGGGATTGACGCGTGGATCGTCGTCGGCGACGCCCAGCTGGCGCAGGCTCGCGAGCACCTGCGCGGCGAACGCCTCGTTCAGCTCGATCACGCCCACATCGTCGAGTGTGATGCCCGCGCGCTCGAGTGCGCGGCGCGTGGCGGGCACGGGGCCGATGCCCATGCAGCGCGGCTCGACCCCGGCGACGGCGGAGGCAACGACGCGCGTCATCGGTTCGACGCCCAGCTCCTTCGCGATGTCCTCTGAGCCGACGAGCAGCGCGGCCGCGCCGTCGTTGAGCCCGGACGAGTTGCCGGCTGTGACGCTGCCCTTGCCGTCGGTGCGGAATGCGGGCTTGAGCCGGCCGAGCACTTCGACAGTCGTGTCGGGACGGATGAACTCGTCCTGATCGACGCGCTTCGCGGCGCCCTTCCGCTGTGGGATGTCGAGCGGCGCGATCTCCTCGGCGAAACGACCGGCGCTGCGGGCCGCTGCCGCCTTCGACTGCGAGCGCGCGGCGAACGCGTCCTGATCCTCTCGGCTCACGCCATACTGCTCCGCGACGTTCTCCGCGGTCTGGCCCATCGAGTCGGTGCCGAATCGCTCGCGCAGGGCAGGATTGATGAACCGCCAGCCGAGGCTCGTGTCGAACAGCTCGACGTCGCGGGCGAACGGCTTGCTCGCCTTGCTCAGCACGTAGGGCGCACGCGTCATGCTCTCGACGCCACCGGCGACGTACAGGTCGCCGTCGCCGAGCTGCACCGCGCGCGCGGCATGCGCGACCGCGCTCATCCCCGACGCGCAGAGCCGGTTCACCGTCTCTCCGGGCACGCTCACCGGAAGACCAGCGAGAAGGAGCGCCATGCGCGCCACATTCCGGTTGTCTTCCCCCGCCTGGTTGGCGCAGCCGAGCACGACGTCCGCCACGCGCGCTGCGTCGAGCGACGGATGCCGTGCGAGCAACGATCGGATGGCGTGCGCAGCGAGGTCGTCGGGACGCACCTCGCTGAGCTGGCCTCCGATGTTGCCGACCGCGGAGCGGACGCCGTCGAGGATGAACGCGTGGGTCATCGAGTCAACCTAACAATGGGCGCCCGTCGCGAACGCGCGCCCGGAGCAACGGGCTCGGCCGGTACCGGTCCTCGCCGTACTCGGATTGCAGCGCCTCGAGCGTGTGGAGGATGATCGCCGGCCCGATCTCGTCGCCCCAGGCGAGGAGTCCGCGCGGATAGTTCACGCCCTTCGTCATCGCGAGCTCGACGTCGTGGGGCGCGGCGACGCGCAAGCGTACGGCATCGATCGCCTCGTTGACGAGCATGGCGACGACTCGGAGGACCATTCGCGCGGCGAGATCGGCGTCGCGCGTCGGCTCGGGCGCCGATGCCCCGCCGCGATAGTCGTAGTAGCCGCGCTCGCGCTTCCTGCCGAGCAGTCCCGCATCGACGAGGCGGCGCTGGATGAGCGAAGGACGGTAGCGCGGATCGTAGAAGAAGCCCTCGAACACGCTGGTGGTGACGGCGAAGTTCACGTCGTTGCCGATGAGGTCCATGAGCTCGAACGGTCCCATGCGGAATCCGCCGATCTCCTTCAGGGCCCAGTCAATCGTAGCCACGTCGGCGAGCCCTTCCTCGAGGATGCGCAGGGCCTCTCCGTAGAACGGGCGCGCGACGCGATTGACGATGAAGCCAGGCGTGTCGGTCGCGACGACCGTCGTCTTGCCCCACGCGGCGGCGAGCTCGCGCGTGCGCTCCGCGACCTCGGGCGCCGTGGTGATGGCCGGCACGATCTCGACGAGGGCCATCAACGGCGCGGGATTGAAGAAGTGCATGCCGACGACGCGGCCGGCGTGCGTCGTCGCCGCGCCGATGGCGGCGATCGAGAGCGACGAGGTGTTCGTCGCCAGAATCGTCTCTCGTGGCACGACCGCTTCGAGCGTGGCGAAGAGCGCGCTCTTCACGCCGAGATCCTCCGCCACGGCCTCGATGACGATGCCGCACTCGGCGAACGCCCCGACGCCCGACGATGTCGAACCGACATTCTCGATGCGCGCGAGGAGGGCGTCGGCGCGCGGCTGATCGAGCCGCCCCTTCGCCACGTCACGTGCCAGCTGCGACTGGATGGTGTCACGCGCACGGTCCACGACGGTCGCTATCGCGTCGCTGAGCAGCACGCGATGTCCCGCGGCGGCGGCCACCTGCGCGATCCCTCGTCCCATCGCGCCGGCGCCCACCACGCCGACGATCAGCGGGGGGTTGGCCACTTCAGCGACCCTGGAACCGCGGCTTCCGCTTCTCGACGAAGGCGCGAACGCCTTCCGCATAGTCGGCGGTGCGGCCCGCCTCGCGCTGCAGCTCGACCTCGAGCGCGAGCTGCGTCTCGAGATCGTTCCGCGCTCCGGCGTTGAACCCGCGCTTGATCAGCCCCAGCGCACGCGTCGGCATCGCCGCCAGCCGCCGCGCGAGGTCGAAGCTGGCGTCGGCAAGCGCCGACGGGGGAATGACGTCGAAGATCAGCCCCCACTCCTTGGCGCGATTCGCGTCAAGCTTCTCACCAAGCATGGCGAGCCAGTTCGCGCGCTGCAGTCCCACGAGGCGCGGCAGGTGGAACGTGCCGCCCGAATCGGGGATCAGGCCGATCTTGGAGAACGATTGGACGAAAGTTGCCCCTTCGGCGGCCAGGACGATGTCGCAGGCGAACGCGATGTTCGCGCCGGCGCCGGCGGCGACACCGTTGACGGCGCAGACGAACGGTTTCTCCGTGAGCCGGATCGCGCGCACGATCGGGTTGTACTGCCGGGCGACGACCTCGCCCAGATCGGTTGTCGTGGCGTCGCCGTCCGGCATGACCTCGGCGAGGTCCTGACCGGCGCAGAAGGCGCGGCCGATTCCCGTGAGGAGCACGGCGCGCGTCTCCGCGTCGCCGGCCACGGCCTGCAGCACGGCCGTGAGCTCGTCGGCCATGCGCGCATTGAAGCTGTTCAGGACGTCCGGGCGATCGAGCGTGATCTTGAGCACGCCGTCGCGCCGCTCGGCCTGGATGTGCTGGGTGGCCATGCCGACAAAGGTATTCGCACGCCAGACCGCCCGCACGGCCACATGGCTCCCCTTCCCGCCTCCCGGAGGCCAGATTTCAACGTCTGCCCCGCCGCTCGGGGGCTGTCCCTGGCCGCCACCGCCCATTCGATGACGCACGCTGCGCCTCCAAAGACCCGCCGCACGCCATCCCGTCCCGCGGTCGATCCGCGGTTCGACTGGCGGCGGATCGCGTACAACGTGCTCGTGTCGCGCGCGCTCGACGACCTCGAGGAGGCGACGAACCGCAACCGGACGTCGGTGCCGCGGGAGCACCTGATCCTGTACCAGTTCTCGTCCCGCGGGCACGATCTCGGACAGTCGATTCTCGGGACGCTGCTCGACCGGAAGCACGACGCGGCGGGAGCGTACTATCGGTGCCGTCCGCTGCTGC
>DATEOG010000157.1:0-4749 GCA_035274345.1 Gemmatimonadaceae bacterium | reverse complement strand
TCGCGCCAGATGCAGCGCAGTATCCACTCATCTGGGCCAGTGTGATCGCGCTGGTCGCCGGCACGGTCATGCTCATCCGTCAGGGCGTGCACCGGCCGATCGCGGCGGCGCGGCTTCACCGGGAATAGCGCTGTTCGTCATTCCGAGCGGAGCGAGGGATCTGTACCTGGAGGTGCCGGTGCAGATCCCTCGACTCGCTGCGCTCGCTCGGGATGACATCGGAGTGCAGATCCCTCGACTCGCTGCGCTCGCTCGGGCTGGCATCGGAGTGCAGATGCCTCGACTCGCTGCGCTCGCTCGGGATGACATCGGGCGGCGAATTCGGTTCTCCCGTCCGCTCGATCGATCACTCACCTCTGACCGCCTCCACCGATGCCGCACGAGACCGCGCTCATCGCGACGATCGCCGCCGGCCTCGGCCTGGCATTTCTCTTCGGACTCGTCGCGGTGCGCCTGCGCCTGCCGGCGCTGGTCGGCTACCTGCTGGCCGGCATCGCGGTGGGGCCGTTCACTCCGGGCTACGTCGCCGATGCCGGACTGGCGTCGCAGCTCGCCGAGATCGGCGTGATCCTCCTCATGTTCGGGGTGGGGCTGCACTTCTCCATCGCCGACCTGCTCGCCGTGCGCCGCATCGCCGTTCCGGGCGCCGTCGCGCAGATCCTCGTCGCCACGGGGCTCGGCGCGCTCGTGTCGCATCTCTGGGGCTGGCCATGGGCAACGGGACTCGTCTTCGGGCTCTCGCTCTCCGTGGCCAGCACCGTGGTGCTGTTGCGCGCGTTGGAGGACCGGGGCATCCTCGAGTCGGCGGACGGGCGCATCGCCGTTGGTTGGCTCATCGTCGAAGACCTCGTGACAGTGCTCGCCCTCGTACTCCTGCCGGTATTGGCGGGGGCGATCGGCACGGGCTCCGCCGCACCGACGACCAACGGAGCGCTGCTCACCACTCTCGCGCTCACGCTGCTCAAGGTCGGGGCGTTCGTGGCCGTCATGCTGGCCGGCGGCCGGCGGGTCGTTCCGTGGCTGCTCGGCCGCGTGGTGGGCACGGGCTCGCGCGAGCTGTTCACGCTCGCCGTGCTCGCGGTGGCGCTCGGCGTCGCCGTCGGTGCAGCGGCGCTCTTCGACGTGTCGTTCGCGCTCGGCGCGTTCTTCGCCGGCGTGATCGTCAGCGAGTCGGACTTCAGCCACGAGGCGGCGACCAGCGCGCTTCCGCTGCGGGATGCATTCGCGGTGCTGTTCTTCGTCTCGGTCGGGATGCTGTTCGATCCCGCGATCATTCTGCGACAGCCGCTGGAGCTGCTGGCGGTGGTGGCGATCGTCGTGATCGGCAAGTCCGTTGCCGCCTTCGGCATCGTGCTCCTGTTCCGATACACGTTGCACACCGCGCTGACGATCTCGGCCAGCCTCGCGCAGATCGGCGAGTTCTCCTTCATCCTGGTCGCGCTCGCCGTCTCGCTCGGCCTGCTCCCGCCCGAGGCGCAGGGGCTCGTCGTCGCGGGCGCGCTCATCTCGATCACGGTCAACCCGTTCGTCTTCGGTGCCGTGGACCCGATGTCGAGGTGGCTGCGCGCGCGGCGCGGCGTGGCTGAAGCGCTCGAGCGGCCTGCCGGCGTGATCGCCGAGCTTCCGCCGGGTGTGGGCGCCGAGGGTCTGCGCGACCACGTGGTGGTCGTGGGCTCCGGTCGCGTGGGCGGGCCAGTGGTGCGCGAGCTCCTCGAGCACGGTATCCCGTGCGTCGTCGTGGAGGCGAGTCGCGACATCGCCGAGAAGCAGCGCCAGCGTGGCCTGCCCGTGATCTACGGTGATGCGACGCGACCCGAGGTGATGGCGCACGCGCATCTGGAGCGCGCGCGACTCGTCATCGTCGCCGCGCCCGACGCCTACCAGGCGAGGGCGATCCTCGCGCTGAGCTTCCAGCTCAACCCAGCCCTCGAGGTGCTGGTGCGCACGCACAGCGACGAGGAGCGCCGATTCCTCGAGGACATGGGCGCGGCGCGCGCGTTCGTCGGCGAGCGGGAGCTGGCCGTCAGCCTCGCGCGCGAAGCGCTGCGGCATTCCGGCGTCGAACACGACATGGAGACCGTCGCGGCCCGCGTGCTGCGCCCCGACGCGGCGACATCGCGGGCCGGCGACGGCGCTCCGGCTATCTCTCCTTCCGAGACGCCAGCTGCCAACGTCCTTCGCGTTTGACCCATGTGTCGGTGACCTTCATCGTCTCGGCCTTGGCCGCCTTGCCCATCCGGCTCACGCGCCAGAAGAAGGTGAGGTCGGCCGTCGCGGAGTCACCCGTACCGTTCACGGTGAGGTCGCTGATGCTCGACGAGTCGGCAGACAGCTCGCCCCCACTGACCTGCTTCATGAGGCTCGCGCGTGTCACGGTGGACGCCGGTCCGGTGCTGCCGACCATCGTGAACCCGGGCGCGGTGATGCGGCCGAGCTCCACGGTGTCGCCTCCCGTCACTCCGATGCGCCACGCGTTCTCGGCGGCGCGGATGTCTTCGGTGAGCGTCGCGGCGGACGACGCCGGCGCGGCGGCCGAATCGACGACCGGAGCCGCGGCGACGGCAGCGGAGTCCGCGCGAGCGGAGTCGGTGCGCGCGGCCTCGTCACGGCCGGAAGAGCAGCCCGCGACGACGGCAGCAATACCGCCCCAGAACAGCGCGACGGCGAATCGACCGTGCATGGAACACCTCGAGGTTGGAGTCGTGATGGGGGACCGACCGGCGGACGTCGCCGGCGAGCGCAGCCGGCATGGCAACTCTCGCATGATCGCGGCCACCAACGGCGGCGGCCGAAGGGTTTTACATGCCCGCGCAGTCCGGTTGGTAGCTCCTGCGGTCGCTCGGCCCGACCGCGTTCGGCTCGCCGCGCTCGACGGTGACCGTGTAGCCACCGCCCGCGGTGCCCGGCGTCCGTAGCGTGACCGTTCCATTCTGATCGGTGCGGTACAACGGGACGCCATGGCGCGCATATGCCGCCTTCGCCTGCGCGTGCATGTGGCCGTAGTCGTTCACCGCGCCGAGCGACGCGACGACGAGCGACGGACGCACGAGCTCGAGATACAGATCCGAGACGCCGTCGCAGCTTCCGTGATGATTGGCCTTGAGCACGTCGGCGCGCATTCCGGGTGAGCGCGCATAGCCGGCGTCGCGGCTGAACCAGCGAATGGCGTCGTGCTCGGCGTCCCCCGCGAGCCACATCGTGAACGACGCAGAGTCGGGACCGACGAGCTTGAGAGCGACGGATCGGTCGTTCTCGTCGAGCGTGCGCGCTTCGCTCATCGGCCGCATGACGTGCAGCTTCGCACCGCCCTTCAACGCGAGCGTGCACACGCCGTTCTGCCCGCTCGCGCACGGAGCATCGGTGTCGCGCACGATCGTCGTGCGCAGGCGGGAGTGTGCGGCCAGCGTGTCGGGCAATCCGGTGAACGCGAAGTTCGGGGCCGCGTCGCCGTTCGACCAGAACTCGCGCACCATCATGCGCCGCCGCGACGAGAACAGCTCGCGCAATCCCTCGAAGTGGTCGCCGTGCATGTGCGTGAGGATCACCGCGTCGATCGTGTCGGACACGTGCAGCACGTCGAGCCAGCGCGCGAGCGCGCGGCGATCGGGTCCGCCGTCGACGAGCACGGTGGAGCCGCCGTTCTGGATGAGGATGGCGTCGCCCTGGCCGACGTCGAGCACGCGCGCGACGAGCTCGCGCATGGTGGCCGGTGGTGCGACGGTTGCGCGCGCCTTCTCCTGCGCGCTCGCCTCACCCGGTGTGCCGATCGTGCGCCGATGATCGATCGCCACGCCACGTGGCGGCGAGCGCCACGCGAGCGAGTCGCGCGTCGTGCCCGCGGGATCGCGCAGCACCAGCCAGTCCGCGTTGTTACCGAGGATGATGCCGCTGTACACGAGCGCGGGCCGCATACCGGGCACCGCGTTCGCCGAGCGCGCGAGCAGCACGGCGCCATTCGGCGGAACGATCACCGACTGCGGCACGACGTAGCCCGGGTCGTTCGCCGAGCGGAGCTCCCATCCGCGCAGATCCGCGACGACCGTGCCGGTGTTCGTGATCTCGATCCACTCACCGCGGTCGTCGGCGACGGTGCTGGGATCGGCCATCACGCGCGTGATGGCGAGCTCACGACCAGTCGCGATGCTGGCCGCACCGTGACTGCGACACGCGGCGAGGGCGAGGAACAGCACTGTGACCGCAAGACGGTGGTGCGAGCGCGAGCAAGTGCAGATCCCTCGACTGCGCTCGGGATGACGGGAGGTGCAGATCCCTCGACTGCGCTCGGGATGACTGCCGTCGCCGTCATCCCGAGCGAGCGAAGCGAGTCGAGGGATCTGCACCACCCTCCGCACCCTTCGCGCTCGCTCCCTACTTTGCCTCCGCGACGAGCCGTTCCGCCGCGCCGACGAGCTTGTCCACCGTGATGCCGAGCTCCTCGTAGATGCGCTCGTACGGCGCACTCGCGCCGAACCGCTCGACGCCGAGCACGACGCCGTTGTCGCCCACCCAGCGGTACCAGCTCATCGGATGCGCCGCCTCGATCGCCACGCGCGGCACCCCTGCCGGCAGCACCGAAGCGCGGTACGACGCCGGCTGCTCCGCGAACAGCTCGTGGCTGGCGAGGCTCACCACGCGCGCCTGCACGCCGCGCTCGGCGAGCTTCTCCGCCGCGCTCAGCGCGAGCGCGAGCTCGGAACCGCTCGACATGAGCACGACCTGCGGCGCGCCGCCCTTCACGTCCGCGACGAC
>DATEOG010000156.1:0-3138 GCA_035274345.1 Gemmatimonadaceae bacterium | reverse complement strand
GAGGGGTGCCATCCGGGCGCGAAGGCGAGGATGACGAGCGTGAACGCAGCCGCCTTGCCGAATCCGTACGCGCCGCGACTGAGGCGCGAGCTCACCAGCAGCGCGCCGAGCGGCGAGCGCATCATCGAGCTCGCGCCGAATGCGGTGAGCCCGCGTTCGAGCGCGAGTGCGCGGAAGCCGTCCACGATGATCCCGCGCGCCGAGACGAGAACTGCGACCCACACCGGGATCCAGCCGAAGGAGGCGAACGCGATCCAGTACGTCATCTCGACGACGCGGTCCCCGAGGATGTCGAACACCGCGCCCGCCTTCGACGCCTCGTTGCGCCGCCGCGCCACCCAGCCGTCCCACGCGTCCATCCAGATGAGCAGCAGCGTCAGGAGCGCCGCGCCGATGTAGATCTCCCACGTGTGCCATCGGAGCATGGCCACGGCGAAGAAGGCGAGCAGCGTGCGCAGCACCGTTATGAGGTTGGCCATGGATTCCATTCCGAGGTTGGCGGACGGGACCGTCGTTAACCCTGGTATCCCGCGCCTGGGGCGATGTTCCCTGCGCGGGCGAGGCGGTGCGGCTCCCGGCAGGCGTATTGGACCAAAGTCTCATGGGGGCGCGCTGCTGGGAAGAATCGCGTACTGTGGTTCTGCTCGTTCTCGGCGCAGTCGCCGGTTCGTGCTGCCGAGGCCGTCCGCGCAGCGCGCGCATTGGCGAGCGTAGACCGAAGCCCCGCATGCATGGCGGTGCATCTCGTTTGGCGCGCCTCACTCCGAAGAGGTCCTCATGCGTCAGCTCGAATCCCGGCAAGCCTCGCCCACTGTTGGCGATGCGCGCGCGCGCGACGTGCTGCTGCCGCTTCAGGCCGTGATCATCACGCCGGAGCTCAGTCGTCGCACGCTGCGAGATCGCGACCTCGCCGCCGAGCACCTCGCCCTGAACGAGCTGATGGAAGAGATGGCGAGCGCCGCGGGCACGGCCGCCAGCGACCGCCTCATCCGTCGCCTCGTTGATACGACGCTCTGCCTCTGCCAGGCTGACTGCGCGGGCATGAGCATGCTGGAGATCGACGGCGACAAGGAGGTGTTTCGCTGGCGTGCGATTGCGGGGCGATGGGCTGACCTCACCGGCGGATCGATCGATCGTGCCAGCAGTGCGTGCGGCCTGGTTGTCGACGCGAACGCGCCCGTACTGATGGACCGGCCGCAGCGACACTATGGATCACTGCCCGGGGGGGAGCCCATCACAGAGATGCTGATGATCCCCTTTCACTTCGAGGATAGACCCGTCGGAACGCTCTGGGTCGTCTCGCTGGACGGGAACGGACGACGGTTCGACGCCGAGGACCTGCGCCTCCTCACGAGCCTCGCGCGCTTCGCGTCGATCGCCTATCGACTGACGCTGACCCAGGACCGTGTGTCGCAGTATCGCCTCCAGGCCGAGTTGGCGGACTCGCGACTCCTTCAGGCGATCAGCTCGGAGCTGATCACCGAGAACGACGAGAAGGGATTCCGCGAGCGACTCCTCGACGCCGCGATCTCCATCATGCACTCCGATTGCGCGAGCCTGCAGATGTTCCGAGAGGACGCGAACGGCGGCTACCTCGAGCTCATCGCGCATCGCGGATTCTCACAGGAGGCGATCGACCGCTGGCAGACAGTGTCTACGAAAACGCTGACCACTTGCGGTGAGCTCCTTCGCTCCGGACGCCGCGTGATCGCTTCCGACGTGAGCAAGTGCGACTTCATGTGTGGCTCGGAGGACCTGGCGTTCTACCTTCGCGGCGGCATTCGCGCGGTGCAGAGCACGCCGCTTCTCTCTCGGAACGGGCGCCTGATGGGTGCATTTTCGACCCACTGGCGGTCGACGCACGCTCCCAGCGACCGGGACCTGCGGCTCCTCGACATTCTTGCGCGCCAGGCGGCCGACCTCCTCGAGCGCATGCGTACCGAGGAGCGCCTGCGCGAGAGCGACCGCCGCAAGGAAGAGTTCCTGGCGACGCTGGCGCACGAGCTCAGGAATCCTCTCGCGCCCATCCTCAACGCGGTGCAATACCTCGAGCTCGTGGCACCGGTCCCGCCGGAGGTGCGGTGGGCGCGCGAGGTGATCGTGCGACAGACGTCCCACCTCACCCGGCTCGTGGACGACCTGCTCGACGTGAGCCGGATCAACCACGACCGTCTCGAGATCAGGAAGGAGCACGTCGATCTTGCGCGCATCCTGCAGTCGGCGGTAGAGACGGCGCAGCCGTTCCTTGCGCAGCGGCATCAGACACTCAGGCTCGTCCTTCCCGGCGAGACCCTGACGGTGGATGCCGATCCGATGCGGCTCTCCCAGGTCTTCGCGAACCTCATCAACAACGCCGCGAAGTTCTCGAGCGAGGGCGAGAACATCGAAGTGATCGTCGACGCGAGAGGCGACGACGTGCTCGTTCGCGTGCACGATCATGGCATCGGCATCGAGGCGGTCGATCTCCCGACCATCTTCGATCTCTTCAGGCGAGTTCGGCCATCGTACGTGAACGATCGGGGAGGGCTCGGCATCGGCTTGACGCTGGTCAAGCGCCTCGTGGAGATGCACGGCGGCACCGTCACCGCAACGAGCGCGGGGCGGGGCCTCGGCAGCGAGTTCGTCGTCGAGCTGCCGCTCGTGAACTCGAGTGGCGATGTTCCAGTCGCGGGAAGCGAAACCATCGGTGTCGGACACGGCCACGTCCGCGTCCTCGTCGTGGACGACCATGTGGACGGCGCCACGAGCATGTGCCGCCTGCTGCGCGTGCTCGGGTATGTCGCGCGTCAGGCGAACGACGGGCTCGAGGGCCTCGCCGCTGCGGCGGAGTTCCGCCCCGACGTCGTATTGCTGGACATCGCCATGCCGAAGCTCAATGGCTACGAGGTTGCCCGACGTCTGCGCACGGAGCAGTGGGGTAAGCACATGCTCCTCATCGCCGTGACGGGCTGGGGGCAGGACAGCGACAAGCAACGCGCGAGCGACGCGGGCTTCGACTTCCATCTCACGAAGCCGGTCGACGTCGCGGAGCTCACGCGCGCGCTATCGAGCGTGGGCGTGGGCGCGTGAGAGGGGGCACGATCTAGCTGCCGCACCGCCCCCTCACCCCGGCGTCGGGATTCGCTCCGCGCCGAGTCG
>DATEOG010000155.1:0-5621 GCA_035274345.1 Gemmatimonadaceae bacterium | reverse complement strand
ACCACGAAGACGGCCACCCTGCTGGGCTACACGAAGAAGTAGCCGGGCCCTCCCACCGTCCCCCGCGTTCCGCCAGCGCTCGCTGATCGGATGACGTCCGCCGCTGCTGCCCCCGACGCCGCGAGCGTCCGCGCGCTGTTCGTGGAGCGCTTCGGCCGCCAACCCGATCGCGTCGCCTCGGCACCTGGCCGGGTGAACCTCATCGGCGAGCACACCGACTACAACGGGGGCGAGGTGCTCCCGATCGCGATCTCTCGCCGGACCTGGGTCGCCGCCGGCCTGCGACCGACCGACGACGGCTCCCCGCCCACGCTGCGCGCCGCGTCGGGCACCCAGCGGACGATGGGAACGGCACCGCTGGCTTCGCCCACACGCAGCGGCGAATGGTGGGACTACCTGGTCGGCGTGGCGGCACCCCTGCTGGCGGCGTCGGGCCGGTCGGAATCGATCGATCTGGCGGTCGCGAGCGACGTCCCGTCGGGAGCGGGGCTGAGCTCGTCGGCCGCGCTGGAGGTCTCCACCGCGCTCGCCGTGTCGGCCATCCTGGGCCAGCCGCTGGAGCTGCAGGACGCGGCGATGACCGCGTGGCGCGCCGAGACAGGCTTCGTTGGCGTGGCGTGCGGCATCATGGACCAGTTCGCGAGTGCGCTGTGTCGCGCCGGCGAGGCGCTGCACCTCGAGTGCGAGACGGCCCGGTACGACTTCGCCCCGTTCGGCGACGCATTGCTGATCTTCGATACGGCGATCCCTCGCTCCCTCCGCACGTCGCACTACAACGAGCGACGCGCCGAGTGCGACGAAGCGCTCCGCCTGCTGCGCGAGCGCTGGCCCAATCTCCCCTCGCTCGCGGCGGCCGAGCCGGAGCAGGTGCTCGAGGCTCGATTGCCTTCCCCGCTGGACGGTCGCGCGCTGCATGTGTCCCGGGAGACGCGACGCGTGCGCAATGCTGTCGCGGCGCTGCGTGGGGGACATCGCATCTCGCGAGACCTGCTCGTCGGGTCGCACGAGTCATTGCGTGATCTGTACGACTGCTCACGTCCCGAGCTGGATTGGGTGGTGGAGCGGTCGATCGCGCTCCCGGGGGTGCAGGGTGCGCGGCTCACCGGCGCCGGCTGGGGTGGGTGCGCGATCGTCGTGGGCGACGAGGATGCTCTGCGCGAGGCTGGTCCTCTGCTGGCCGCCGAGTACGAGGCGCGGTTTGCGCTCGTGCCCAGGCTGTGGCTCTCGAGAGCCGCCGCGGGCGCGCGGACGGAGCCGGCGGTGTAGCGGAAACGTACGCCGTTCGTCGCACTTGAGTGGATGCACAGACCGCGTACTGTGGGGTAGAACACAAAGGCACGATGCGCCTCCCGCATCGCTCGGTATTCCCGCTGATCTACCCTGTGGCCTCGAGCGGCATCGTTCGTCTACTTGCAACTCGTCACGCATCGACGCGTGACATCCGCGCGGCCACGTCGGTCTCGAGCCGACGTCCTGCCTCCGCGCGAGACATTCAGGCTCGTCGCATTCCCTTCATATGAAGTCCTCGAGTCCGTTCCTCTTCGCCACCGGCGTCGAGAACAGCTATCCAACGATCGCTGGCGGCGTACGCATAGATCAGATGGACAAGTGCGGGCACTACGCCCGCTGGGAAGAAGACTTCGCGCTCGTGCGCGAGTCGGGGCTGAACGCGCTGCGCTACGGGCCGCCGTACTACCGCGTCCACACCGCGCCGAACGCCTACGATTGGGAGATCTGCGACGCCCAGATGCACCGGCTGCGCGATCTCGGGATCACCGTCATCGCCGATCTGTGCCACTTCGGGGTCCCGTCGTGGCTCGGTGGGTTCCAGGATCCGGCGTTCCCGGTGCTGTTCGCCGAGTATGCGCGCGCGTTCGCCATCCGCTATCCGTGGATCACGCACTTCACGCCGGTGAACGAGATCTTCATCGCCGCGAACTTCTCCGCCCTCAAGGGGTGGTGGAACGAGTGCGAGCAGAGCGAGGCCGCGTTCGTGCGTGCGATCCGCAACCTCTGCATGGCGCACGAGTTGGCGGTGGAATCGATCCTGTCCGAGCGCCCCGACGCGATCATCGTTCAGGGCGAGTCGATCGAGCACTTCCACGCCGCGGGGCGCGACGCGCAGCACGAAGCCGACCGGCTGAACGGCTTGAAGTACCTGTCGCTCGACCTGACTCTGGGCCGCGAGCTCGCGCCGGGCATGGCGCGCTTCCTCAACGAGCATGGCGTCACGTCCAACGACTTGAGCTTCTTCCGCGAGCGGCGCGCCGTCGGACAGCGCTGGCTCGGCGTGGACTATTACCCCACCTGCGAGCACCGGGTGTCGTCCACCGGTCGTTGCACGGTGACGCGGTCGATGGCGATGGGATTCCGCCGCCTGGCGACGCAGTATTCCGAGCGCTATCGGCTGCCGATCTTCCACTGCGAGACGAACCGGGTGAGTCATCTCGCCGTCGAGTGGCTGGACCACCAGTGGTCGGACATCCTCGCGATGCGCGCGTCGGGTATCCCCGTGATGGGGTTCACCTGGTACTCGTTGACCGACCAGATCGACTGGCAGCACGCGCTGCGCGTCGAACACAACGATCTGCATGCGGTGGGGATGTACGATCTGCAGCGCCGCATCCGCCCGGTGGGCGTTCGGTACAAGGAGATCATCGCGGAGTGGCGCGAGACGCTCGATTCGGGTGCTGATATCGGAGCCGTGCGCGCGCAGCGGGCATAGACGCGCTTTGCGCGATGCGCGGTGCGCAATGAGCTACGGCCTCGGGATGCAAAAGCGTCCTGAGGCCGTTCTGCTCTAGCGCAGAGCGCAGAGCGCATTGCGCAGAGCGCAAAGCGCACGTTCCATCGGTACGATGCCGTACCAACGTGCATGTCGCGCGACAAACAGATGCCTCGTCAGAGGCACGCCGTTTGCCCGATAGCGTCGCGTGTCGCGAGCGCTCTTGCTGCGCGGTACGCCGACCATTCAACACACCGAACCTTGCCGAGTCCGCTTGCTACCAAGCCCGCGGTATCTATGGACACGCCCATCATCGTCCACAGCCACCTGCGCTGGGATTTCGTCTGGCAGCGCCCACAGCAACTCCTCTCGCGACTCTCGCAGCGGGGTGACGTGCTGTTCGTCGAGGAGCCGATCTACGTAGACGACATCGGCGAGGAACGGCTCGACATCACACGACCGATGGAGCGCGTGCACCGCGTGGTGCCACTGCTTCCCGGCGCGCTGCGTGGCGAGTACGACGCGTCCATCTCCGTGATTCGCGAGGCGGTGCGGCGACGGCTCGCCGAGGACGGTGCTCTCGGTCGTCTGTTCGCGCAGCCCATTCAGTGGTTCTACACGCCGATGCCCGCGCCGGCGATGATCGGCGCGTTCAACGAGCGCGCGGTCGTGTACGACTGCATGGACGAGCTGTCGAAGTTCCGCTTCGCACCGGCGGCCCTGGTCGATCGCGAGCGCTATCTCATGGCCCAGGCGGACGTGGTGTTCGCCGGCGGCTACAAGCTCTCACAGTCAAAGGCGAAGTTCCATCAGAACGTGCACTTCTTCGGCTGCGGTGTCGACGTGGCGCACTTCGCCACCGCGCGCTCGGCCGACCTCGAGGTGCCCCGCGAGATCGCGTCGCTGAAGCGGCCGGTCGTCGGCTACTATGGCGTGATCGACGAGCGGATCGACTACGATCTGCTGCGCACCCTCGCCTCGACGCTCGACGAAGTGGAGCTGGTGATGGTGGGCCCGGTCGTGAAGGTCGATCCGGCGGAGCTCCCGCAGGCCGAGAACATCCACTGGCTCGGGCAGCGGCAATACGCCGAGCTGCCGGCGTACGTCAAGGGGTTCGACGTGTGCCTGATGCCCTTCGCGCTGAACGAAGCCACGGAGTACATCAACCCGACGAAGACGCTGGAGTACATGGCGGCGGGGAAGCCGATCGTCTCGACCGCAGTCTCCGACGTGGTGCACAACTTCACGCCGGTCGTCGCCGTCGCGCACTCGCCGGCGGAGTTCGTTGCCGCGGTCCGCTCCGCGACCGAGCGGCCGAGCGGCGAGCTGATCGCGCGCGGCCTGGAGCAGGCGCGCGCCAACTCGTGGGAGAGCATCGTGGCGCGCATGGAGCGCATCATCCGCGATGCCATGCGCACGCGCGAGTCGCGCTCGGAGCGTCCACTCGCGGACCGGGTGCGTCCCGCCGTTCGCACTCGTGCCGCTCTTGCGGGCGCGGGCGAGGACAGCGGCGACTGAACGCGCTGGCGCGCATGCCGCGGCCGCGATGATGACTGACAATTCGCGCAATCCGATCGAGCTGTGGGCGGGCTACGAGTGCACGCTCAACCGCGTCGGCGACTCGCAGCACGATCAGCTCGAGCTCACCGGCCATTACGGCCGGCTGGACGATCTCGACCAGCTCGCCGCACTCGGCGTTCGCACGATCCGCTATCCCATCCTCTGGGAGCGTTTCGAGCGGATGCGTCTCTCGGGTGCGCCATTCGCCTGGCCCGATGCCGCGATGGAGCGACTCCGTGCGCTCGGCATCGAGCCGATCGTCGGCCTCGTACACCACGGCAGCGGTCCGTTCGGCACGAGCCTCCTCGACGACGGCTTCGCCGATGGCCTCGCGGCGTATGCACGCACGGTCGCCGAGCGCTACCCGTGGGTGCGTCGCTACACGCCGGTAAACGAGCCGCTTACCACGGCGCGGTTCAGCGCACTGTACGGCGTGTGGTACCCGCATCTGCAGGACGACGCGGCGTTTCTGCGTGCGACACTCGTTCAGGTGCGCGCGACGCGGCTCGCGATGGAGGCGATCCGCGCGGTTCGCCCGGATGCGCAGCTCGTGCAGACGGAGGACATCGGCCGCACGCACGCCACGCGGACCCTTCGCTATCAGGCCGACTTCGAGAACGAGCGCCGCTGGCTGAGCTTCGACCTGCTCGCGGGCAGGGTGCGGCCCGGCCATGTGATGCACGGGTACATGCGCTGGTGCGGTCTCACGGACGACGAGATCGCGCGCGCCATGGGCGATGGATGTCCGCCGGCGATGATCGGGATCAACCACTACGCGACGAGCGAGCGGTTTCTCGACGAGCGGCTGGAGCGCTATCCGCCGCACACGCACGGCGGCAACCATCGCCATCGGTACGCCGACGTCGAGGCGGTGCGCGTGCTCACCGATGGCGTCGCAGGCCCCCGCGCGATACTGCTCGAGGCGTGGCACCGGTACGGGCTGCCGATCGCCGTGACCGAGGCCCACCTCGGCTGTACGCGCGAGCAACAGCTTCGCTGGCTCGCCGAAGTGTGGGACGCAGCGCGTGACGCGCGCGCCGAAGGCGCCGACGTCCGCGCGGTGACCGCGTGGGCCGTGCTCGGCACGCGGGACTGGTCGTCGCTCGCCACTCGGCTCGAGGGAGACTACGAACCGGGACTGTTCGACGTGCGCGGCCCGCGTCCGCGACCGACCGCGCTCGCGCGAATGGCGCGCGGTCTCGCCACGACTGGCTTGTACGATCACCCAGCGCTCGGCGCGCCCGGTTGGTGGCGGTGCGTCGGACGCGTGCTCTACCCGGAGCACGACGAGCTCTCTGAGCTTCTCGAGGTCAACGACTCGCCGCCGGGCCGTCCG
>DATEOG010000154.1:0-2015 GCA_035274345.1 Gemmatimonadaceae bacterium | reverse complement strand
GAGCTACACCAGCAGCGCGGGGCTTCGCGCGCTCCTCGCGACGGTGAAGCAGGCGCGCTCCGCCGGCGGCGACTTCCGCCTCGCCGGCGTGCTGCCGCCGGTGCACAAGGTGCTCGAGATGAGCGGCTTCACCACCATCCTCAAGCTGTACCCGGACGTCGACGGCGCCGTGGCGAGCTATCCCGCATGAGCGCCCCGACGGGACCGCGCAAACGTGTCGCGCTCGTGATCGGTGCCGGCAGCGTGAAGTGCGCCGCCGCGCTCGGGCTCTGGAAGGTGCTGAAGCGCGAGGGAATCGCCGTCGACATGGTGGTGGGCTGCAGCGGAGGGAGCTTGTACGCCGCTGCGATGGCGCTCGGCTACGACGCCGAGGAGACCGAGGCGATGACGCTGTCGATGTGGAACCGGAAGGTGACGGAGCGACGCGACTACGGCTCGCTGCTCTCTGCCTTCCTGCCGAAGCTGTTCAAGTTCGCCGGCCACTTCGGCATGGTGCACGGCGAGCCGCTGATCGAGGCCCTGCGGAAGCCGTTCGGCGAGAAGACCTTCGCCGACACGTCGATCCCGCTCTACATCACGGCGACGGAGCTCACCTCGGGGCAGCAAGCCACGCTCTCGTCGGGGCGCATCCTCGACGCGGTGCGGGCGAGCATCGCCATCCCGTACATCTGGTCGCCGTGGGAGGTGGACGGGAAGCTCATGCTCGACGGCTGTCTGTCCGCGCCGCTCCCGGTGGACGTCGCGATCAAGGAGGGCGCCGACGTGATCCTCGCGATGGGATTCGAGAGTCCGTATCCGCGTCGGATCCGCTCCGCGACGAGCTATGCGTTTCACGTGAACAGCATCTACACGAACAACCTGTTCCGCGCGAACTATTCCTTCCACAACCTCGCGCACCACGCGGACATCCTCCCGATCGTTCCCGAGTTCGGCGAACCGGTGAACCTGTTCGACACGCACAAGTTCGGGCACGTGATCGCCTGTGGCGCGCGGGCAGCGGAGGAGCACGTTCCGTATCTCCGTCAGCTGCTCGGGCAGCCCAAGACGCAGCTCTCCTCGCCGGACGTCGAATCGACGGTGCGATGAGCATCACGGACAGGATCGCGAGAGCGCACGTGCCGGCGGGTACGATTCTCGTCGTCGACGACAACGAGATGAATCGCGATCTCCTGTCCCGCCGGCTGCGGCGCGACGGCCACACGGTGGTCATCGCCGAGCATGGGCGTGCGGCACTCGAGCGCCTGGCAGCGGAGCCGTTCGACCTCGTCCTGCTCGACATCATGATGCCCGAGCTCACCGGCTACGAGGTGCTCGAGATCATGAAGAAGGATGCCGCGATGTTGCACATCCCGGTCGTGATGATCACCGCGGCCACCGAGGAGGACTCGATCGTCCGCTGCCTGCACCTCGGAGCCGACGACCATCTGCCCAAGCCGTTCAATCCCGCGATCCTTCGCGCGCGCGTCGGATCGTCGCTCGCCAAGAAGCGACTGCACGACGCGGAGCAGCAGCACGCGAAGAGTCTGGAGCGAGAGCTCGAGATCGGTCGTGAGATCCAGCTCGGTTTTCTCCCCGATGCGCTGCCGACCGCGGATGGATGGGAGATCCGCGCGCACTTCCGGCCCGCGCGACAGGTGGCGGGGGATTTCTATGACGCGTTCTCGCTGCCGAACGGCCGCGTGGCGCTCGTGCTCGCGGACGTGTGCGGCAAGGGAGTGGGCGCGGCGCTGTTCATGGCGCTGTTCCGCAGCCTCCTGCGCGCGCTGGCGGAGACGGAGTTCGCGTCGGCGGCGAGCATGCACGACGGCCTGTGCGCTACCGTCCAGGGGACGAACGACTACATCGCGCGAACGCACGGCCGCGCGAACATGTTCGCCACGGCGTTCGTCGCCGTACTCGATCCGGCCACGGGCGCGCTGGACTACCTGAACGCGGGCCACGAGCCGCCGGCGATCGTCGGCAGCGCCGGCGTGCGCGCGCGGCTGCAGCCGACGGGCCCCGCGCTCGGCCTGCTG
>DATEOG010000153.1:0-2085 GCA_035274345.1 Gemmatimonadaceae bacterium | reverse complement strand
GCTCGTGAGGCGCGCGGCGTCGCGGTGGCAGCACGGCCCCGATCGCCGCACGCTCCCGCTCGGCCGCGCCAAACAGCCGCGCGGCGCCCCGATGGTCGCCCTCGTCACGCCGCACGCGCGCCAGCACATCGAGGCACTCGGGGAGAAGGAACCGACTCCCGAGTTGTCGCGTGATCGCGAACGCCTCATCGAGGGCCTCATGCGCCGCGGTCAACGCTCCCCGCTGGCGCCGCGCATCGGCCTGTCGAGTGAGGATCTGGGCAAGATGCGCGGTGTCACCCCGACGCATGAGCGCGACACTCTCCGCGTAGAGCGGCTCCGCGCCTGCGGCATCGCCGGCGTCGCACCGAATGTCACCGGCGGTCCGAAGGGCGAGTCCCGTCGCAAAGAGAAACCCGTGCGCGCGAAGGGTTGGGAGCCAGGCGTCGAGTGATGCCACGACGTCGTCCGATCCGAGCGTGTCATACGCGATGACGACCGACCAGAGACCGGTGGTCGCGCGATGGATGACATCACCCGTCCGGTACGCGGCATCGGTCCCGACCTTCAGGAGCGCGCGGGCACGTTCGACGTTCCCCATCCACATCTCGAGCACGGCGAGCGTCGTTGCCGTGAAGGCGACGCCGCGCGGATCACCTAACGATAGCTGGCCACGGAACGCACGCCCGAGATGCTCGCGCGCCTCCACCAACTCGCCCCGATGGTAGAACCGCACCCAACCGAGATTGTTGTGCGCGAGCACGATGCCGCGCACGTCGCCGAAGCGCTGGTGAACGGCGAGCGCCTCTTCGGCGAACGCGATCGCCGGGGTTGGCTTACCCGCGAGGTACATGGACCAGCTCAGGTGATTGAGCGTAACCGCGACGGAGTGCTCGTCCCCCGCCTCACGGAAGAGCTCCTCCGCCTCCTCGAAGATCAGCGCCGCATCGATCGGGGCGCCCTGCATGTGTGTCATCACCCCGTGCGACAGGAGGAGCCGCGCGCGCGTCTCCCGGTTGTGCGCGGGACCGGCTGCACCGAGCACGCGATCGATGCGATCCCGTCCCTCGGTGAGAAACCCCCCGATCCAGAAGCGGACGAGCGCCTCGGCCATCCGGGTGGCTGCGTCGACGTGCCCTCGATCGAGGGCATAGTCCAGCGCGGCGCGAAGGTTGTCGTGCTCACGCTCGAGTCGCTCGAACCACGTTCGCTGCTCGGGGCCACGGAGGTGGGGCAAGGCCTCCTCGGCGGTGGCGAGCATGACCTCGAGGTGAGCGCGGCGCGCGGCGTCTTCGTCGCCGGCCTCGGCGAGCTGCTCGCGGGCGAAGGCGTGAATCGTCTCCAGCATCGCGAAGCGCGGCTCGCCGTCCGGCTGCTCGTCCTGCCGCAGCAGGCTATGGCTCACGAGCGCCGTCAGCGGCTCGAGCACGTCGCAGGCGTCGCCTAACGCTGCCATCAGCGCCTCGACGGCATCGACCGTGAAGCCGCCGGCAAAGACGGCGAGTCGGTGGAAAAAAGTCTGTTCGGGCGCGCCGAGGAGCTCATGACTCCACCCGATCATCTCGCGAAGGGTACGGTGGCGCTCGGGCAGATCACGCGAGTCGCTGCGCAGGACGTCGAGGCGCTGGTCGAGCCGGGCGAGCAGGGCGCGCGGCGGAAGGAGGCGTGTGCGCGCGGCCGCCAGCTCGATCGCGAGCGGCATTCCATCGAGGCGTCGGCAGATCCGCGCGACGGCCGACGCGTTCTCGGTAGTGAGCGCGAAGTCAGGACGCACCCCCCGCGCGCGCTGAACGAACAGTCGTACCGCGTCGCCGGGCTCGGCGAGCCGCTCGGGTGTCGTCAACTCCTCTGGTGCCGAGACAGAGAGCGGTGGCACCGGAACCTCGTGCTCTCCGCGGATGCCTAACGGGGCGCGGCTCGTCGCGAGCACCGCCACGCCGTGGCATGCGGCGAGCAGCTCGGCCACGAAGGGAGCCGCCTCGAGCACGTGCTCGAAGTTGTCGAGCACGAGGAGCGCGCGCCGCTCGCGCAGGTGCCCGATGAGCCGCTCCCGGTGTGAGACGCCTCCGGCGTCGCGGAGCCCGAGCGTCTGCGCGACAGTCTGCG
>DATEOG010000152.1:0-12734 GCA_035274345.1 Gemmatimonadaceae bacterium | reverse complement strand
CCCGAAACCGATCACGTCTCGCGTGGCGCACGAGCGTCCGTGCTCCACGCCGTGGCCCGCTGGCTCGCGCCGGCGTTGCTCGGCATGGTCGCCTTCGCGCTGGTGCTCCAGATCACCGAGCCCCCGGGGCCCGGACTCGATCCGGACGCGCTCGCGTACATGGGGAGCGCGGAGTCGTTCGCGCGACTGGGAGAGTTCCGCGCGCCCACGGCGAGATGGTGGAGCTCCGACAGCACGGCGGCGCTCGCGCACTTCCCGCCGGGCTTCGCCACCGTACTCGCGGCGCCGGTGCGCCTCGGCATGGACCCGATGCAGGGCGCCCGGCTGGTTCAGGCGCTGTGCGCGGTCGTCATCATCACGACGCTCGTCTTGCTCGTGAGCGAGGCGGCGTCCCCGGTCGCCGCCGTTCTTCTCGCCACGGGGCTGTTCTCCATGGCCTCGATGCACGAGGTACACGTGTCGGTGTTGAGCGAGCCGCTGTTCCTCGCGCTGCTCGTGCTCGCGCTGTTCGCCATGGTGCGTCATCCGGAACGGCCGTGGCTGGCCGGCCTCGCGGGCGCCCTCGCGACGCTCACCCGATACGCCGGGATCTCCATCGTCGGTGCGGTGGCGCTCTGGAGCGTCATGCGCCGCGGCACGCTCGCCGAGCGGCTGCGCAACGCCGCGCTGGCGCTGCTGCCGACGCTCGTGCTGCAGGGGCTCTGGTTCGTGCGTACGCGTCAGGTCGGCGGGGCGGGGCCGATTCGCACGCTCTCGCTCTACGGAAATCTCGGACTCTCGCTCGAGCAGGGAGCCAAGACGCTCGCGTGGTGGCTCGTCCCGAATCCGGACGAGTGGAACGAGAAGCTTCCGTACCAGCGCGGTGCGGCGCTCGCGGCGGGATTCGTGATCCTGCTGATCGCGGCAGCCGGCGCGTGGCGCGAGCATCGTGCCCGCATGCACGGCGAGACCGCGTCGACGGACCGGCGTGCCGATGGCGTCCGGCTGCTCGCCGCGACAGGGCTCCTCATCGTGTCCTACCTCGGCGTCCTCGTCGCGTCACGTGTCGTGGCCGACCCGAACATTCCGTTCGACGAGCGCATCCTCGCGCCGGTAATGATGCTAGGAGCGACGTTGGCCGCGACGGGGATCGCGCTGTGGTGGCGGAGCACGACGAGCGACTTGGCCAGGATCGCCGTCGTCGGCGCACTGCTCGGCTGGTGGGCAGCGGCGGCGTCGCACACGCGCAACGAAGCACGGTGGGTCCTCGACCACGGCTCCGACTTCGCGAGCGATCAGTGGCGCAACAGCGCCCTGATCGACTGGGCGCGCACGGAAGGCACCACGTACCCGCTCTACACCAACTGGCCGGTGATGTCCTACTTCTATCTCCGGCGTCCTGCGCGCGACGTGCCTCGACACGAGGAGATCGCGCGGATGACGGAGTTCGTGGACTCGGTGCGCGTCCGCGGCGGGCGTATCCTCGCGTTCACCTGGCCGGGCGTCGAATACGTGCCCGTCGACTCGCTGGTGAAGGTGCACGGACTGCGCGTCGTCACGCGGCGCGCCGACGGCGTCGTGCTCGCGCCGGTGGACGCTCCCTACACCAGCACGTCGGCCGAGAAGCGCTCCGCCATCTCGTCGGCGCTGAGCGCGCCGCCGAACAGGTAGCCCTGCACGAGGTCGCACCCGACACCCTGCAGCACCGTGGCCTGTCCCGGCGTCTCGACACCCTCGGCGATGACTTCCATGCCCAGGTTGTTCGCCAGCGCGACGATCGTGCGCACGATCTCCGAGCGCTCGCCGTCCGGTCCGATGTTGGACACGAACGAGCGGTCGATCTTGAGTCCGTCGAGGTCGAAGCGGTGCAGGTATCCGAGCGACGAGTAGCCGGTGCCGAAGTCGTCCAGATCCAGACGAATGCCAAGGGCGTGCAGCTTGGCGAACGTGTCGATCACCGGTCCCTCACGCTCGATCAGCACGCTCTCGGTGAACTCGAGGCGGAGGCACCGCGGGGGCAGACCGCTCGCCTGCAGCGCCTCGATCACGCGCGAGAGCAGATCGGGGTGCGAGAACTGCCGGGCCGACAGGTTCACACTGATCGTGACGTCGCCGGCGACGGGATTCTCGCGCCGCCATTCCGCCATGCGCATGCACGCCTCGCGAAGGACGAGGTTGCCCATCGGCACCACGAGTCCCGTCTCCTCGGCGACATGGAGGAAGTCGTCGGGTGAGACCAGCCCACGCTGCGGGTGCTCCCATCGCACGAGCGCCTCCACGCCGGCGATCCGCCCCGAGCGCATGGAGATCACGGGCTGGTAGAGAATGCGGAACTCCTCGCGCTCGATCGCGAGCCGGAGGTCCGTCTCGAGCTGCAGCAGCGCCACGGCGTGCGCGTGCATCCTCTGGTCGAACACCTCGTAGCGCGACTTGCCGTTCGCCTTGGCGCGGTACATCGCCAGGTCGGCGTCGCGGAGCAGGTCGTCGGGCATCTGGTAGCCCGTGGAGGACAGCGCGATGCCGATGCTGGCGCTCACGAAGACGTCCTGTCCCTGCAGGAAGAACGGGCGCTGGAGCTCGATCATGATGCGCTCGGCGACGCGCGTCGCATCGTTCACTCCCGACGTGTTGTCGATCAGCACCGTGAACTCGTCGCCGCCGAGCCTGGCGACCGTGTCGCCGGGCCGCACACACTGCTCGAGCCGCCGCGCCACGGCGACGAGCAGCTGATCGCCGACGGCGTGACCGAGCGAGTCGTTCACGACCTTGAAGCGATCGAGGTCGAGGAAGAGCATGGCGAAGGAGTACTGCTCGTCGAGCCGCGCGCGGCCGATCGAGCGGCGGAGCAGCTCCGTGAAGCGCGAGCGGTTGGGCAGGAAGGTGAGCGCGTCGTGGAAGGCATCGTGCAGAAGCTGGCGCTCAGCCGCCTTGCGCTGGGTCACGTCGCGGAAGCTCCACACGCGACCGGCGCTGCCCCCGTCCACGCGCTGCGGCACCGAGTAGCGCTCGAACACGCGGCCATCGTTGAACTCCAGCTCGTCGAAGCTCTCCGCCTCGGGTGACGCATAGAGCTCGTGCACCTTGCGGAGAAACGCCTCGGGGTCGCGCAGCTGGCGCACCATGTGCGCCATCGCGCGGTCGTCGTCTCGCGACTCGGCGATGTCCTTCGGGATGCGCCACAGCTCGACGAAGCGGCGGTTGAACAGGGTGATGTGGCCCATCCCGTCCGTCGCGAGAATCCCGTCGGCGGTCGACTCGAGCGTCGCCCCGAGCAGCGACGCGGTGCGCGAGAGGTCCTCGGTGCGCCGAGTGAGGTTCGTCTGATCCGTGAAGAACAGCGTGATGCCGTCCTCGAACGGGAAGGTCCGGACGTCCAGCACGCGGTCGCCACCGACGTCGGCCAGGTGCACGGCGAGCCGGGTCGCGCCCACCGCACGATCGGCCAGTGAGCTGGCGAGCGTGCCGCCCAGGGCGGTCCGCGCGAGCGGCGGCCACGCCACCGCGAGCTTCTGGCCGAGCACGTCGGCTCGCGTGCGGCGGGAAAGCCGCTCGGCGGCCGCGTTCCAGAGCTGGACGCGCCCGTCGCGTCCCAGCACGAGCATCCCCTCGTCGATCGATTCGATGATCTCGGAGAGCCGCGCCTGCGAGCGCCGCTCGCGCGCGAGCATATCGCCCGCCTGCACCGCGCGCAGGCCGAAGATGACGATGAGCTGTGAGAGCAGGAGGACGACGATCACGAGCTGGAACGACTGATCGGCTGCCTCCTCGGCATCCTGGCGCCGCAGCTCGGCATCTGTCTTGTATCGGTCCTGCATCGCGAGCAAATCGGCGCGGGCACGGTCGAACGTCGGCGTCCCGAGTTCCAGATCCGTATCGATGGCGGCGGCCGTCTGACCCTCGAGGATCGAGGCGATCACCTCGTCGCGAATGCGCAGATACTCGCCCCAGTCTTCCTGGAACCGGTTCGCCGCGGCGATCTCGCCAGGACCGGAGAGCTGCGCGATGTGCTGGGCCATGCGCTGCTTCACGCGCTCGTCGGCGGCGCGCGACTCGTCGGCGTACGCGACCTGCAGGTTGGCGTCGGTCGTCGTCAGCGCGTAGAGCATGCGTCGCCGCGCTTCCTGCACGTCGAACTGCAGGCCGGCGAGCAGGTCGAGGCCGCTCACGAGACCATCGTACAGCCGGTGCGACTCGCGCGCCGCGCTGCGCAGTTGCAGCAGGCTGAATGCGCCGGTGGCGACGCTCACGAGCGCGTAGCCTACGAGGAGCAGGGTGGTGCTGCGCCGACGCACGAGCCTGCGTGCTCGTGCGATCATTGCGCGATCACGTCGAGTCGGTACCCGGGCTCGCCCGGCAGGCGCCCGTCGATGCGGAGCATCTTCACGCTCGGATCCACGTCGCGCGCGCGCACGTACCCGATGGCGCCCGGCACGTTGTACACGAAGCGCAGCACGCCATTCGTCGTCGAGAGCGTCTTCGGCGCGTCGGTGGACTGGCCGGAGAAGACCGCCTGCAAGTACGTGCGGCGGTATTCCACCTCGGCGACACCGTACAGCTCCCGCAGAATCGCGTCACGCTCCGGTGCGCCCGCATCGCGCATCACCAGAGTGACGCGTCGGCCGTTCGCCCAGCGGCTCCGCTGGCCGCGGAAGACGCGGCGCAGGTCGGCAAGCGACATCTCGGCGAGCGGGTTGTTCCGATTGACGACGATGGCGAGCGGCTCGCTCTCCTGTGCGTGCACGGTGTTCGGCGCGACGCCGAGCAGCGAGACGAGGAGGGCGCCGACTGACCAGCGGAGCGACGGCATCTGGGGGCTCCGCATCAAAACATGAACGACACTTGCGCGTCGACGCGATTCAGCGTCGCACGCGTCGACTGCTGCAGATGGCTCGCCTGCAGCTTGAAGGCGGCCAGCGGATCGAAGTCCCAGCGCACGCCACCGGCGGGTCCCATCCGGCAGCCCAGGAACGCGAACACCTGGTTGGCTGGGGGGACATCCACGTAGTCGTAGCGCACATACGGGCGCAGCACACCGAACCGGTGCGATGCCTGGGCGTACCACCCGCGCGCCATGTTCGCCTCACCTCCCGCACGCGACCGGTGACGGATCGCCAGCCACTCGGCGAGCAGCTCGACGGCGTCCGTCTTGTACATCGCGTGGGCGGCGCCCACCATCTCGTCGATCGGCGCCTTGGTGGTGTCCTGCAGCGTGAGCCGGTCGCGGTAGAGCGACACGCCCATCTGCAGCCCGTCCCACCGCTCCGGGCGCGTCATGAGCGCCACGTTCACGGACGGCGTGTTGTTGTCGGCGAGCGCGGGCTGCGGCGCCGTCGCCGCCGACGACTGGCCGGCGCGCCCGCTGCCCAGCTCCGCCACGTAGCGGAGGCCCAGTCCACCCGACGGGATGTCACCCGTGGCCGACACACCCAGGGTATGGGTGGGCAGCAGACCAATGTCGCCGTCCAGCGCGAAGACCAGCGGACGGCCTACGGCGGTCTGGAACCAGCTGCCGTGGTGATAGGCGGTGTTGTAGTAGCCGACGCTCGCGTGGTACCGGCCGGCGGAGGCGATGAACCGATCGCTCGCCCAGTAGGTGACCAGGAGCCGCTCCAGCCGCGCGTTGAACGTGTTGCGGGGGAGCGCCGTCAGTGTGGCTTCGGTCAGCACGCTCAGGCGATCGGAGAGCTGGGACTGCCCGAACAGGTCGAACTGGCCGAGCGCGAAGCCGTTACGCGCGCGGGTGGAGTCGATCGCCGAGAACTTGACGTCGCCGAACAGGTGGACGCGAAACTGCGGCTCGGCCGTCGCCGCGCCGGCCGCCTCCGCGGCGTCGGCGTGACCCTCGTGCTCGTCCCTCGGGGTGTTCCCGACGTCGTGCGGAACCGTCAGAACGTGCCGCACCGTAGCGAGCGAGGACGGCTGGCCGGCGCGGGCGCAGAGGGCGGCGACGAGGGCGTCCGTCGTCGAGTCGGTGTCGAACTTATGGGCGGGCGTCGTCGCGCTCCGTTGGGTCGGGCAGTCGACGACGAGCAGGCGGCTCGGCTGGCCGGTCAACCGCTCTGGGGACGCTGTCGTGTCACCCTGGCTTCGCACCACCGCGGTCCCCTGCTGCGCCAGTCGAGGCGAGCCTTGCGCCACTGCCACGATCGGGAGCAGCGCGAGGGAGAGAACCTGAGCGGCGAAGCGCATGGTCCGGCTGGTTGGGGTAGCACGTGGAAGCTGCCGCGGGCGACCTCGCCCACGGGCCAGCTATAGCGTCCTCATCCAGACGATCCGGGACCGTTCCGCGGCACACGGAAATGGATGCAGGTGCGCGCGCCTTTCCCCGAGGGAGAAGCGCATCGGAAGTGGGACCAGACTGACCGGTCGGAGTGTCCCGCCGTGGACGATTCGACCGTCCCGAACTGGGGGCTCTACGGCTTCCCGGGCGGGCGCTCGTCGCCGGCCGCCGTGTAGGCGGGGGGCACGTAGAGATTGAGCGTCTTCAGGGGGGTGCGGCCGGTGTTCCGGATCTCGTGAGTGGTCCCGCGCTCGATGAGGAGCAGGGTTCCCGCCCTCAGCGGGTGGCGGGTGCGACCGAGTGTGGCGACCCCCGATCCCGAGAGCACGAACAGCCACTGGTCCGCCCCCCGATGGCGGTTGTCCGGGCCGCCCTCGGAGTCGCCGGGAGGGAGGACCATCGTCGCGGCTTGGGCGCGCGCGTTGGAGAGCGCGACGTGAAACCCCTGTCCGAAGCGAAGATGCTTTCTCGGCATGGCGCTCCGGGGGGCAGGGAGCGTGCCGCCGCCGGTTGTCAGCCGGAGTTGACGACGGAGGCGATGGCGCGCACCGCGATCACGGTGACGACGAGCCCCCCCGCCACGAGCAGCACAAGGCCGAGCAGGGTTCCGGCGACGACGAGCCGGCTGGTGCGCTTCGTGGCGGCTGGCTGCTCAATCGCGCGCTCGAGGAGCGCGAGGTTGCGCAGGTTCGACTTGAATGCGACGTCGAACAGGTCGCCGGCAAGGGGGACTGTCCCCGCGAGAGTGTCGACGGCGACGTTGCCGAGCATCCGGAGGACGACCGCTCGCGGCGCGCCGAGCCGTTGCGCGAGGATCACGAGGTAGCCGGCGAGCGCCGCGCCGGCCACGTCCCCGAGCCCGGGGATGAGGCCGAGCACCGCATCGGCGCCGAAGCGGATCCCGGTGCCCGGAACCGAGGCCGCCGAGTCGAGCAGTCGCGCCAGGGTCCGGGCACGTGCGAGCGGATCCCCCGGCGGGGTCGAGGTCATCGGACGTGCACGCCGACGCGCAGTCCCGGCTCGCCGACGGGCGCGGGACGGACGAAGAAGTTCGCATATCGCCCGTCGTAGTGGATGCGCACGGCGTGCATCAACGCGACCCCTCCGTAGATGAGCGTGATGTCTCCCTTGGAAAGCGACGACGTGCGAGCCATGAAATCCACGTCGCTCACCGAGGCGGTCCGGCCGATCGTGACATAGAACAGTGCAGTCGCGATGCCACCCGCGAGGACGCCGCGCTCGAACGGCCCACCGCCCCGGTGCGGTACGTCGAGAATCCCTTCGTCGAGCAGCGCCTGGACGTTGAGTCCCATGCTGGAGAAGAGGAACTGCTGGCGCTTCTGGGTGACCGCATCCAGCCCCGAATAGACGGTCGGCCGTCCCTTGCTCAATCCAAAGGTGGGGCGGCCGCCAACTGCCACGGCGGTGACGACGTGCGCTCCCTCGTGCGCGAGGATGCTCGTGGCGAAGCCGGCGGCCATCCGGCGCCAGTAGTGATGGCGCGATTGGCTTTGCACTGTACGCGATGCGCCTGACGCCTCGTGCACCGCGGAATCCGCGGGCTCCTGGGCGAGGACGCGCGAGGCCGGAACGCCCAGGGGGGCGGCGACGACCAGTACGGCTGTCAGGGCGCGGACGCGGGGAAGGCGAGAAAACGGCATGCTACAATATCGGCACGGGTACGCGGTGGCCACACGCCCTGGGGAAGTGATATCATGGAGGGCCCGCCCGCCGACACCCTTTGCCCCCGACGATGGCATCCCGCCTTTCCGATCTCGAGATCCAGCGCGCTCTCGGTACGCTGCCCGGCTGGGCGCGCCGCTCGGACGTGCTGACGAAGACCTTCGCCTGGCCGACGTTCGCGCAGGGGATCGCGTTCGTGACTCGCGTGGCGAAGGCGGCCGACGCGATGAATCATCACCCCGACATCGACATCCGGTACACCAAGGTGACGCTCGCGCTGTCGACGCACGACGCGGGGGGGATCACGGAAAAGGATCTCGAGCTGGCGAGGGAGATCGAGCAGGTCGCGGCGAGCTGACCGAGCGCACCCTCTTCCGTCAGCACGTGTGACCGCCGGCGCGAGAGGCGACGGATGAGACAACGTATCGCGCACGTTGCTCTCGTCGTGGCCGACTACGACGACGCGATCGCGTTCTACACGCAGAAGCTTCGCTTCACGCTCGTGGAGGACACGTACCAACCGGCGCAGGACAAGCGCTGGGTCGTCGTAGCCCCTCCCGGCTCGGTCGGTGCGGACGGTCCCACGGGGACGACGTTGCTGCTCGCGCGTGCGAGCACTCCGGAGCAGGCGCGATTCGTCGGCGACCAGGCGGGCGGTCGCGTGTTCCTCTTCCTGCAGACGGACGACTTCTGGCGTGACTATCGCGCGATGACCGAGTCGGGAATCACGTTCGTTCGTCCACCGAGCGAACAGGCGTACGGCACGGTCGCGGTATTCGAGGATCTCTACGGCAACCGGTGGGATCTGGTGCAGCTTGCGGAGCGTGACGCCTAGCAGCCGACGGTCAGTCGAGCGTCAGTCCTGCAAACAGGTCGTCGCCGCTGCCAGGCACGCCCAACGCGACGAAATAGTCTTCCGTCGCCGGCAGTGCCACGGCGCGGTAATACGCTTCGTGCTCGAGCTGCGTGCGATGCGCGTAGAACGCTTCCATCTTCTTCGCGTGCCATGCCTCCATGGGGACGCGAAGCTGGATCGGCTGTCCCTCCTGTGCCGGCCGGTCGCCAGGGAAGGGCATGGGCCAGGTGACGTAGCACAGCCGGTCGGCCCGATGCGGTGTGAGTCCGGACGCGAGCTGCTCCGGAAATGCCGCGGTCCCCGCGAGCAGCACGGCCGACGTCGCGAACCGGCAGATCGCCTTGTGGTCGCGATGCCCGGTCGGCGCGCCCTCGGGGCCAAATGTCAGCACGACGCGCGGTCGCTCGCGCCGCAGAAACGCGACGATCTGCCCGATGACGAGATCGGGATCTGCCGCCGCGAGCGCTCCGTCGGGATGCCCGCCGTGCTCGACGCGCTGAATACCGAGCACCTCGCACGCCTCGAGCAGCTCGGCGCGGCGAATGCGGCCGAGCTCCTCACGGGACGAAAAGGAGATGCCGGACGCGCGTCCGGCATCTCCATCCGTGGCGCAGTACAGCGTGACGCGGGCGCCCGCTGCCGCGTACTTGGCCAGCGTGCCGCCGGTGGCGAACGTCTCGTCGTCAGGATGCGCGAACACCGCGGCGAGCGTGCGCATCCGTGGTTCCTCAGCTGCGGCGGCGGCCACCCAGCAGCGAGATGATGGCGAGGAAGAGGTTGAGCAGATCGAGGTAGATGTTCACCGCGGCCGGCACGTAGTCGTCGGGCCCGTACTGCCCTGACCGCACGATGCGCCACGTGTCGAACACGAGCAGTCCGCTGAACACCAGCACCGTCGCGCCGGCGATCCAGAGCGACGCGAGTGCGCTGCCCACGAAGATGTTGATCAGCGACGTGGCGATGAGCACCCACAGCCCGACGATGAAGAAGCTGCCCCATGCGCTGAAGTCGCGCTTGCTGATCACCGCGTAGAGCGACAGCACGCCGAACGTCGACAGCGTGAGGAGCCCCGCCTGGCCGACGATGCCCGGGTTGCCCCGCTCCGCCATGAACAGGAACGGCGAGATCCAGATCCCCTCGATGAACGTGAAGATGAGGGTGAGGATGATGTTTCTCGGGAAGCTGCGTCGCGCCTGCATCGCCATGAACAGCGGCGCGAACATCGCCAGCATACTGATGATGGGATGGCGCGCGACGGCCTGCATGAGCGCGGGCTGCGTGAACCCGAAGGCGACGCCGAGCGCGGTGACGATGACGCTGATGAACACCAGGCCGTAGGTGCGCCGAACGAGCGTCGCACGCTCCTGGCCGGTACGAACGAGGGTCCCGGTGAAAGGGACGCTCATGGGGCAAGTCTCCGTTGGGGGTGATCCAAATATACCCCAAGGACGATCGGGCGAGCCATCTGGTGCTGAGTAATGGGTGATGGGTGCTGCGTGAAAGCGAACGGCCCCGGGAGACTGACTTCCGGGGCCGTTTCGTCACTCATCACTCAGCACCCACGACCCATTACCGCTTCCTTAGCTCCACATTCCCATTGACCGTCGACATCCGGATCCGCCGTCCGCCCTTCCCGATCGTCGCCCGAAGGCGCCGCGGATCGACCCGCCCGCTGATCGTCACTGGCCAATCCGTCTGAAACCGACCGTTCACGGTGCTCAGCTCGACCTGGGCGTCGATGTCCTCCCCGAACTCGGCGATGACGTTGCCGTTCACGCTCGAGAAGCTGAGATCCTCCGTGCTGCCGACGCGGCCCATGCGCGCGTGCACGGTGCCGTTCACGCTGCTCGCCTGAACCGGACCGCCGCTGCTCGTCGCGTCGACGCTGCCGTTCACCGAGCCAGCCGCCACCTCACCCGTCGCGCCTTCCACGCTCACCTCGCCGTTCACCGACCACGCGCCGACGTTCACCCCCTTCGGCAGGCGAACCTCGAAATCCACGGCGACGTCGTTGTTCCGGTTCCACCGGCCCTCGTTGCGCGAGCGGTAGCCGTCCTCGTCGCACGTGGCGTTCTCCGTCCAGAAGGCGCAGACGAGGATGCTGCCGTCCGGCGACTTCCTGGTCTCGATGCGGACCATGGCGGGATCGCCGCGTCGCCAGCTCTTGGTGCCGACGATCTCGACGCGGTCGCCCGTCGCGGCGCGCACCCGGACCTCGCCGACCACGTTGCGCAAGCGCAACCACTGGCCGGAGGGGACGCGCTCGTTGAGGGTGAAAGCGCGCTCCGACTGGCGGTCCTGTGCGCCGAGCGCCGCTGGCGCGAGGGCCAGCACGAGTGCGGCGAGCGCCGCCGGCGAGCGAAGAGCCATCGGTCGATCTCCTGGTGTGAGTCGCGGCGTCATCACCGCTGTCCGGTCGAAGAGAGGGTCACGTCGCCGCTGAACGTCTCGGCCATGATACGCGCCGAACCCTGTCCGAGCGAGAAGTTGAGCTTCTTGGCCTGCGAGGCGCCGATGCCGTGCGCCCCCGGCGTGAGCGTGATCGGGAACGCGCTGTCGATCTCGCCGCTGAAGGTTGAGAGGCTGAGCTGCGCTCCCACGTTCGCCGGCAGCGTGAGCCGGATCTCGCCGGAGTGTGTCGTGAACTCGTAGCGTCCCGCGCTCAGGATCGTGCCGGCGAACTCGAGGTCGCCGCTCGTGCTGTGCGCCCGGATCTGCTTCGCCACCACGTCCTGCAGACCGATCTCACCGCTCACCGTCTCGACGTCGACGTCGCCGCGAGCGCGGTTCAGCGAGACGTCACCCGACAGCGAGTGGATGTTCGCAGCGCCGCGCACGCCCTCGACCGTGATGTCGCCCGACAGCGTCTCCACTTCCAGGTTGTCGCCCGCGTCGCTGACGTCGATGTCGCCGCTCTGGGCATGTGCCTCCACGTCGCCGTGGACGCCGCGCACGATGAGCGAGCCGCTCCACGTGCTGGCCACGAGATGTACCCCCGCGGGCACGGACAGCTCGAAGTGCGCGTCGCTGCATCCGCGGTTCGCCGCCGGCTCGAGCGTGGCGGTCGTGCCGCTGCTCACGAACCGGATCGCCCCGCGCTCGGTGCGCGCCTTCACCACGATCTGGTTGCGGTCCGTGCCCGTCACCACCACGTCGCCGCCGGGGCAGCTCACGTTGACCGTGCCCCGCGCATCGAACGTGACCGTCGTGTCGAGCGCTCCGGCGATCTCACGCTCCCGCCGCTCCTGCTCCCGCTCGCGCTCGCGCTCACGTCGCTCCTCCGCCTGTTCGCGCACGCGTTCGGCGCGCTCCTGCGCTCGCTCACGCTCCCGCTCGCGGCGATCACGCTCGAGCTCTCGCGCGCGCTCGACGCGTTCCTGCTCCTGCTCGCGCGCGCGTTCGACGCGCTCCTGCTCGCGTTCGGCGGCGGTGGACTGCGCCGAACCCGGCGTCGGGGCCGCCAGCGCCAGCGCGGCCAGCAGTAGGACAATGGGGCGGGGCATCGGTTGAGATCCTCTAGGTGCGCGCGGGCAGCATCGCCGCCGTCCGCAGCAGCTCGACTTTCTTCTCGAGCGAATGATTGAGTTGGTTGGCCAGGAACCCGCTCGCGGGATCCTTCGCCAGCGCCGACCGGCTCTGTGCGATCGCCGAGTCGATCACGGCGATGCTCTGCTCGAGCACGGTGATCGTCGCGGGATCGAGCGTCGAGCGGCGCGACTTCACGATCGTGCGGAGCTTCGTGATCTCGCGGTCGTACAGCGGCTCCGTCTCGTTCATCACGCCGCTGGCGCCGACGAGCCGGGTGTTGGCCGGCACCGCGCGACGGCCGGTGGACGGCGGCGTGGTGGCGACGGCCAACGGCGTGGGATCGGTGCGCTGCGCGCCCGTCTGCCCCATCGTCGTCCCGCCTCCGGTCTCGCCCGACGGGGCCGCGGG
>DATEOG010000151.1:0-3651 GCA_035274345.1 Gemmatimonadaceae bacterium | reverse complement strand
GAGCGCGTCGATCTGCTCGAGGGGATCTCTGCGCTCGACGCGAACTACGTCCGCCGGCGGCAGCGCGCGCGGCGCGAGCGCCAACAGCAGCACGAGCGCCGCGAGCGTGAGTTGCAGCAGCGTACGCCCAACTGGATGCTGAACGAGGAAGCGGCGCGTCGTGCCGACGATCGACCGCTCGGGCCCATAGCCCTGATGGAACTCGTCGAACACGAGCTCCGTGCGCGGCGCGGATCCGCTTTCGCGCAGCCACTCGAGAATGCGAACGGCGCGCACATCGGCTCCCCACGTGCAGCGACGCAGCACGTCGTTGCGCAGGAGATCGGGATCGGACAGCACGGCAACGCGGCCTCGACCCAGAGGGAAACCGACCGCGACCGCTCCATCCGGCCCTCCCAGCTCGGACCGGGTCGATGCGAAGAGCTCGCGCCCGCGCGGCTCACCGCGCGTCCAGCGCAGCGGCAGGAGATGCGTCCGGCCGTCCTCCCAGATCGGCGGGACGAAGCGCGAGGATGGCGGACAGCCCGCCGTATCCGCCACAGGAATGCGGAGCTCTCCGACGGTCGTGGGCGCCGCGTGTGAGACGCCCAGCGAGTCGGCCAGTACATCGGGGTCGCGTCGGCCGATCGCGGAACGCTGCTTGAGCACGAGCAACAGCGCATCGCCGCCACGCACCGCCTCGAGATACGCGTGGGCCTCTGCGGGCGTGACGTCGATCGGTGGTGCGAGCACGGCGTGGATTGTCGTACCTCTGTCGGCGACGGCGGGGATTGGTCGGTCGTCTCGCTGAGTGACGCGCCAGCCGAGTCGCTCGGCGGTCGCGTAGAACAGCCTCGCTCCCTGCGCGCCGGTCAGGTGCGACGACAGGCGAGCGTCGCCGGTCCGGCCCCCGGTCGTCTGTGGCGTCAGCACTGCGACGAGCACCACGAGCACGGCGACGGCCGGCAGGACGATGCGTGGCCGCGTCCACCATTCGTCGCGTGGCGCGGAGGGAGACGTCGTCGCCGTCACGCGGCGCGCGCGCGCGGCGCGAATGGCGCGGCGAGCCGGCGCAGATCGTCGATCAGCGGGGCGTCACACCCGCCGTGACCGAACACCGCGACGTCGAATCGGCGCGAGAACGCACGGAAGGGCTGGTACGCCGCCGCGCCGCGTGCGCGGAGCTCGCGAGCGTAGTCACCGCTCGTCTTGGACGGATCCAGTCGTACCCGGTCGGTGCGCGCCAGTGAGAGCAGCACGCCGTGATAGAGGCTGTGCGCGGCGTCCTCGAAGCGGCCTTCTGCCGCGAAGCGATCGGCCACGAGGAACGGATCCTCGCCGGAAACGACGCCGGCGCGCCGGCGCGTGCGCGCGCCGGTCTCGTCACGCGCCAGTGCGGCGATGACGACACGCACGACGATCAGGCCCACGATGATGCCGAGGACGGTGAGCCCGATCGCGCGCGACGCCGGAAGGTGGCGAATGAAGTCGACGAGTCGCTCCAACCCCTGCGCGACCCACAGGAACGCACGGTCGAGCAGGGACTGGCGGATGCTGCGCCGGTACTCGATCCCCCGTGCGATCGCCGCGACGGTGTCGTGCACCGCCGACGGCGGCCACTCCGACGCCTGCAGCAGGGTCAGCACGATCCGAGCGTCAGGGCGCGGCCGCTTCGCGCGACGGAGCAGTCTCCAGTGCGCCGGCCATCAGCTCGATGTCGAGCCCTTCGGACCTGATGCGCAGATCGTAATAGAGCACCGTGCCGGTGATCGCGACGACCGGATAGCCCACGATGGTGAAGATGGCCATCAGGATGACCTGAACGACGAGGCTGCCGAACAGCTGGGCGGAGAGCACGATCCCGAACGCCACGACGAGGTAGATGATGAACGCGAGCCCCATCGTGAGGATGATGTGCCACTTCCGGCCCTTCGACAACGCCGACGCGCGCCCGAACGACGTTCCCAGGCCCACGCCCTCGAGCACGATGGCCGGCGTCACGGCAAAGAAGCGAGCCGCCGGATACAGCGCTCCGATGAAGAAGAAGAACAGACCGAAGATGACCATGGCGAAGCGCAGCACGGCGGCGATGAGCACCAGCGGCCAGCGAGGGAGCGCCTGGCGCACGGCGGCGCCGACGTCCACCTGCTCGCCCAGATAGGCCTGGGACGCGCACACTGTCAGGACGGCGCCCATCAGGGCAAACACGAGCCAGAAGCCGAGCAGCAGCAGCAGGTTCGCGCCGATGTTGATGTCCAGCGCGCGCGATGGGTCGCTCGCGCGCACGATGTCGATCACCAGCCACGGGAGGTAGCCGATCGCCGAGCACATCACGAACTGCGCGAAGTGCGCGCGCATGATCTGGAACGCAGCGTCGACGATCTCGGACGGCGAGCGCTGCCGGAGGGCGAGTGAAGCCATGAAGGGAGATGGGGTGGGAGCGTCCGCTCGCTCAAGATGGCGTGGCCGCCGCGCGCGAGCTAGAGCGGCGGCGTTGGTGGTGAGTGCTGGGTGGTGGAGCTGGGTAGTGGGTGCTGGGTGCTGGGTGCTGGGTGAACTCGTTTGTAGTCACTCACCACTCACCACTCACCACTCACCACCCACCACTCAAGGCCCATGCGCCACCGTGAACGGCGGCGTCCTCCGGTGCGGACTCGCCTCGCCCTGCACCAGCACCTCCAGCTCCCGGTCTCGCAGATTCAGGTGGTAGTGTGTTCCGACGATACCGACGCGCAGATGGCTCAGCGTGAGCTGGCGTCCCTTGTCGAGATCGTCCGCGTTGTCGAACCGCACGCTGTCGCGGCCGTCGACGAAGGTCACCCCTCCGGCGCCGACCACCTCGCCGATGTGACCGCGCACGATCAGAGCGGTGTCCTCGTCGATCCCGAGTCCCATGAGCTCGGGATTCCCCGCGATGACGACGAACAGCCGCTGGAGGCGGCGGCGCTTCGAGAAGTGCGTGTCGACGATCGTCTCGAAGTTCAGCAGACCGAAGCCGGGGCCGAGGTACTGCTCCACGAGGTTGCCCTCTTCGTCGATCTCGCCTCCCGCCATCGTGAGCGCCGTCAGCGCCGCTGCGCCCGCACTCGTGCCGCAGATGACGCCACCGCGCGCGGAGAGCGCCTTGATCGACGCTTCCGACTGCGTGCCGCTCAGCTCCGCGACCAGCTTGACCTGGCTGCCGCCGCCGAGGAACAGGGCCCCGGCGTCGTCGATGCGCGCGGCGAGCTCGCGGTCGAGCTTGTCGCTCGCGCGCCTGACGCGCGGGAACTCGATGTTCTGCACGCCGGCAGCACGGAAGTCGGCGCGCCAGAGCCGCGCGCTCTTCATCGGGTTCTCCGATGCGGCGGTGATCCCCACGATCGGCCCACCGGCTTCGCGCGCGAGCTCGATGAACGAACGCAGCGCTTCCCCGTCGGGCGTACAGGCGCCGCCGATGAGCACGAGCGGGCCGCGAGTCTCGCCGTCGTCGCGCGATTCGGACGGGGTATCGACGCGCGGTGGGGTTCCTTCGGCCTCGCGCCTCACCGGGCGAGCTCGCTGCGAAGCGCCGCGTGCGCGAGCGCCGCCGCCACCTGCGCGGTGGCCGGCAGTGCCGGATCGATCGGGCCGCGGTCCTCGTCGTCGCCACACCCTTCGACGATGATGCGACCGTTCCGCACTCGACCCACC
>DATEOG010000150.1:0-2074 GCA_035274345.1 Gemmatimonadaceae bacterium | reverse complement strand
GAGGACGAGCAGAGTGTCGGCTCCGATCTGGCGGCGGCGGCCGCCGAAGCGCTGCGCGATCTCAGGCGCTCGGCGGTGGCGACGGTGCCGCTGCGCACGGAGCAGCTCACGGGGATCGTGCTCAGCGCGGCGTTCCTCGTCGAGCAGGAATTGTGGAAGGAGTTCGCGACCAAGGTGGTGGAGCAGGGGAGCCGAGTGCCCAATCTGCGGCTCGAGCTCACCGGTCCGTGGCCGCCGTACGATTTCGTCCAGATGCAGTTCGGGGGCTGACGTGTTCTGTCCGGAGTGTGGTACGTGGAATCGCGCCCTCGCGGCGTCGTGCAGTCGGTGCTCGGCCGGGCTTCCCGAGGTGGCGGCGCCCCCCACCGAGAAGCCTGACGAGGAGATCTCCTCGCTGCGCCGCGCGACGGGGACGCGCTATCGGATCCTCAAGCGGCTCGGCGGCGGCGGGATGGCGACGGTGTTCCGCGCCGAGCAGATGCCGCTCGCGCGCGAAGTCATCGTCAAGGTCCTGCACGCGCACCTGGCGCGCGACAGCGAGATGACGGAGCGCTTCCGGCGCGAGGCGGAGGCGGCGGCGAAGCTCGTGCACCCGTTCATCTGTCCGGTGCTGGACTTCGGTGAGCTGGGCGAGACGGTGTACATCGTGATGCCCTATCTCGGCGGCGGCTCCCTGGCGGACCGCGTGCAGCGCGAGCGGACGGTCGCAGCGCAGGCGGTGGCCGCCGCGGCGGCCCAGGTTGCCGTGGCGCTCGATCACGCGCACCAGCGTGGCGTGGTGCATCGCGACGTGAAGCCGGACAATATCCTGTTCGACGAGGACGGCAACGCGCTGATCACCGACTTCGGGATCGCCACGGCGCGGTTCCACGGCCGGCTGACCGCGAGCGGGCGTGCGATGGGGACCCCGCACTACATGAGCCCCGAGCAGGCGATGGGGAAGCTCGTCGACGGCCGCAGCGATCTGTACGCGCTGGGTGTGGTGATGTACGAGGCGCTCGTCGGGTTCCCGCCGTTCGACGGCGCCGACGCGTTTTCGGTCGGCTACAAGCACGTGCACGAGAAGCCGGTGCCGATCAGCGAGGTCGAATCGCGCGTGCCCGAGCCGCTCGCGGCCATCGTCATGCGCTGCCTGGAGAAATCGGCGTCGGACCGGTACGAGCGGGGCACCGCACTCGCCGATGCGCTCATCGCGTACCTGGGCGGCTCCGTCGAATCGTCCGGATCGCATCGCGGAGCGCTCCTGTCGCGCATCCGCACGCCTTCGCTGCGCGCATGAAGCTCTCGCACGAGATCGTCGTACTCCGCACGAAGCATCCATTCATCATCGCGCGCGGCGGAGCCAGCGAGTATCGCGTCGTGCGCGTGACGGTGACGGACGACGACGGCTGCACGGGGTGGGGCGAGGCGGCGCCGAGCAAGCATTACGGGGAGACGGCCGACACGGTGGCGAGCGTGATGCCCGTGCTGGCGCCGGTGCTGGAGAAGGCCGACGGCTGGTCGCTCGAGGCGCTGGAGCGTGGGCTGGCGAAGGCGATCAGCTTCAATGCATCGGCGCGGGCGGCGGTGAGCGCGGCGCTGCACGATCTGGCGGGGAAGCGGCTCGGCGTCCCGCTGCATCGGATGTGGGGCCTCGACCCGGCCGGCTCGCCGCCGACGAGCTTCACGATCGCCATCGCTCCCGACGAGTCGACGCTGCGCGACCGGGTGCGCGAGGCGGCGGGTTATCCCGTGCTCAAGATCAAGCTCGGAACGAGCTGGGACGAGCGCATCGTGCGAATCGTTCGCGAGATGGAGCCCGGCAAGGTGCTGCGCATCGACGCGAATGCTGCGTGGACCCCGAAGCACGCGCTGCACATGATCCCGATCCTGCAGGAGCTCGGCGTCGAGTTCGTGGAGCAGCCGCTCCCCGGACACGACCTCGAGGGTCTGCGGTTCGTGCGCGAGCGCTCGTCGTTGCCGATCATCGCCGACGAGAGCTGCCTCGTGTCCACGGACATCCCGCGTCTCGCCGGCGCGGTCGACGGCATCAACATCAAGCTGGCCAAGTGCGGCGGCCTGCGTGAGGCGCTTC
>DATEOG010000149.1:0-3963 GCA_035274345.1 Gemmatimonadaceae bacterium | reverse complement strand
GTCACGGGGCGCCCACGCGCGACAGTACGGCATCGGCGGAGTCCTGGCGAACGCTGTCGGTGCCGGTGGACCGCACGACCGACAGTGCGGTGACGCGCACGCGTGCGATGCTCCCCTCGTTCGTGCCGTCGGGTACGAGCGCGTTGTCGGCCACGTCGAAGTAGCGGAAGCCGGTGCGAAGCCTGCCGCGCGCCGTGTGCAGGAAGGGACCGGCGACCGGTTGTGCAGCGACGAAGCGCGACGTCGCTGCACTGAACTCGCGGATGCCGACGTACCATCGTCCGTCGCCGGCGCGATACACGACCCACCGCTCCAGTCGCGTCACGCGCACCGGTGTGCCGGCGGGCGCATCGGCGGGCGCGTCGAGCAGCAGACGGAACGCCGGCCCGGGCGCGGAAGTCGGGACGCCGCAGGCGGTGGTCACGCGCGTCACGCCGAGCACTTCGCGCGCTCCCCAGCCGGACCCGAACCCGCGATACAGCCACACGGAGTCCCCGACGTCGGGAGGACGTGCGCTGCCCCCCATCGCAGGCGCCGCGTCGGCTTCGGAAAGCAGTGTGACCGTCGACGCACTGTCGCAGGTGAGCGACGCCGCGACGACGGTGCGAAGCTGCAGCGCGGAGTCGCTCGCCTGCCCGGGTGCTACATCGCCGGCGGATGCGTCGAGATTCGACAGCTCGTCGGCGAGGAGGCGCATCACCGGGCGCACCTGCAGCTCCGCGCCGGTGAGCCCCTCGATCCAGCGCGCACCGCGCTGCTGCCGGAGCATGCTGCTGGCAGCCACGGTGAGGACGATGCCGCCCAGTGCGAGCGCCGCGAGGAGCTCCGCGAGCGACATCCCGGAGCGGTTCAGCACAGGATGCCGCCACGCAGCAGCAGTACGCGCGTACCGGCGGGTGCGCGCCAGCGCACTTCGGCGTCGACGAGCGCTGCTCCACCGGTGACTGCCCCCACGGTCCAGCGCTCCTCCAGCGCGGCACCTGGATCGGTGAGCGTGCCGCTGCGCGCAACTGCGCATCCCTGCGCGCGGAGTGCGGCGAGCCGATCGACGGCTCGCTGTGCGGCACGTCGCTCTCGCGCCGCGCTGCCCGAAGCGCGCACGGCGATGGCGCCGTTGCCCGCGACGCCCAGCAGCCCGATGGCGAGGAGCACGAGCGCCACGAGCACCTCCACGATCGACACGCCATACCGGTGCGTCGAAGTCGTGCACGTGCTCGAGTGGGTATCTTCGCGCGGTTGCATCGACGCATGCTATCGCGCGCCGAGCTGTACGCCGCACCGCGCCACTGCGCCACGGAGCGGAACTACTCGCCGAGTCCGTAGTCGCGGATCTTGTAGAGCAGTGCGCGATGGGACAGGTCGAGCAGCTTCGCCGCGCGCGTTCGGTTGCCGCGCGTGCGCTCGAGCGCCTCCTTGATGAGCACCCGCTCGAGCTCCTCCGTCCGCCGCTTCACCGAGAGGTCGAGGGGCGAAGCGCCGTCGGGACGAACCGACGGTGCAGCGAGCGTTGGAAGCTGCGGAATGTCGAGCTGTGGTCCGTCGGTCAGGACCATCGCGCGTTCCACGATGTTCTCGAGCTCGCGTACGTTCCCCGGCCAGGGATACTCGACGAGCGCGCGCATGGCGGCGGCGGTCACCCCCGTGACGTGGAGACCGAGGCGCCGGTTGAACCGGTCGACGAAATGGCGCACGAGCTCAGGGATGTCCTCCGACCGCTCGCGCAGCGCGGGGAGATGGATGCGCACGACATTGACGCGATAGTACAGGTCGGCGCGAAACTTCCCCTCGGCGACGTCAGCCTCGAGATCGCGCGCCGTCGCGGCGACGAGGCGCACGTCGACCGTACGCGACGTGTTGTCGCCGACGCGACGCACCTCGCCCTCCTGCAGAGCGCGCAGCAGCTTCACCTGCAGCGGTACGGGGAGATCACCCAGCTCGTCGAGAAAGAGCGTGCCTTCGTGCGCCTCCTCGAACAGCCCCTGCCGATCGGCGCCGGCGCCGGTGAAGGCGCCCTTCGCATGGCCGAACAACTCGCTCTCGAGCAGCGCTTCCGGGATCGCCGCGCAATTCACCGCCACGAACGGCTTCTCCACGCGCGGGCTCGCCTCGTGGATGTGCCGTGCGATCAGCTCCTTTCCCGTCCCGCTCTCCCCGGTGATCAGCACCGTGGACGGATGCCGCGCCACCTTGTCCGCGAGCGCGATGGCCTGGGCGATCTTCGGACTCCGACCGACGATCCCCGACGGCGCGCGCAGCGCGACGAGCTCGTCGTGCAGCTGCGCGACCTCGCGACGCAGTCCCTCGCGCTCGATCGCCTTGCGCACGACGAGGAGTACCTGGTCGGCGCGGAACGGCTTGGGAATGAAGTCGTACGCCCCGCTTCGAATCGCCCCGAGGGCGGCCTCGTCGTCACCGTATGCACTCATCATGATCACGAGTGCCGTGCCGCCCATTTCCTTGTACTTCTCGAGGAAGGCGAGGCCATCGAGGCCGGGCATGCGGACGTCGCAGATGATCAGATCCGCCGGTGCTTCGCCGAGCCGTTCCAGACCCGCTGCGCCATCACTTGCGGCGCGCACCGTGTGCCCCTCGGCCTGGAGGATCAGTGTGAGCGTGTGGCGTAGGCCGAGCTCGTCGTCGACGACGAGAATGTTCATGTCTGCGCGATCGTCGGTACGGGTTCCACGAGCTCGAGTCCGGGAATCGGCGGCGCGCCCGGCGTCTCGGGCGCGAGCGGGAAGAGCAGATGAAATGCCGCACCCCCCTCGCGCGCCTTCTGTACCCAGACGATGCCCTGGAAGTTTTCGACGATGCGCAGCACGATCGCCAGACCGAGTCCCGTTCCCTTGCCCGGCTCGCGCGTCGTATAGAACGGATCGAAGATGCGCTCCGAGTCCTCGGCCGGCACGCCCGGTCCCGAGTCGGCGATGATGATCTTCACCACGTCCTCGGGTCGGTTCTCCATCCCGAGCCAGCGGTGCACGCGCGGCGACGGCATGTGCGGCACCGACGTGCCGGGCGTGTCTCCCGCGCGCACCATCCCCGCCTCGAGCGTCGCGCGCGTCATGCAGGTCGTTCGAATCGCGACCTGGCCGGTGGGCTCGACCGCATGGGCCGCGTTGAGCAGCACGTTCACGAACACCTGCTCCAGGTCGTGCCGCTCGCCGTACACGCGCGGAGACTCATTCGCCAGCTCGAGCCGCAGCGAAACGCGGCGCAGAACGCCCTGCGCGTTGAGCAGGTCGACGACGTGGCGCAGCGACTCGTTGACGTCGATCGGCAACGGTGTCGTCTTGCGTGGCCGCGCGTAGTCGAGCAGTCCTCGCACGATGCGATCGATGCGCAGTGTCTCGCGCTCGAACCCGGTGACCGCCTCGAGCGCGAGCGGATCGTTCTTCATGCACCCGCGCATGATGTGAGTGTAGCCGTTCAGCGCGCCGAGCGGATTCCCGATCTCGTGGGCGATGCCCGCCGCGAGACGCCCGACGCTGGCGAGCTTCTCGGCGCGCACGAGCTGCGTCTGTTCCTCGATCAGCCGATCGGTCATCCGGTTGACGCTCTCACCGAGTTGCTGCAGCTCGAGTGATTCGTAAGGCGCGACCCGGCGTCGCAGGTCCCCGTTGGCGATCGCCTCGGTGGCGGCAGCCGTGTCGCGCAGGGGGCGAATGATGAGCCGGTTGATCTGCCACCCGCAGAACGCGACGAGCACGACGACGTCCGCCGCGACGAGGAGACTGATGTAGAGCGCACCGCGCGCCGCCTCCGCCTGGTCGTAGAACGCGACGACCGCGCCGACCGCGAACACGAGCGCGGCGATGGCGAGAACGGCGAAGTTGACGAGGAGCTCCGTACGGAGCGATGGCCGAATATTTGGTCGCATCATGCGCGGGGAGAGGCGGCACGAGCGCCAACGGCGGCGCTGCTCAACAGACGACCGGAGCGCCGGTCGGAAACGGACGAACG
>DATEOG010000148.1:0-3106 GCA_035274345.1 Gemmatimonadaceae bacterium | reverse complement strand
AGCCTGGCGTACCCCACGCCGATGTGCAGCTCTACCGATGTCGGATAGAGTGCAAGCCCCTCACGCAGAACGGACAACGCCTCGTCGTACTGGCCTTCGTTGTACAGCTGGTGGGCGCGCTCGTCGTACTCTTCGGAGCTCAGGAACGGGGTGGGCATGGGGACCGAAGCCTCCGGCTCGTGAGGGGTGCCCTATAGTACCATTGCGTGAGCAGCAAGTTCAACGTCTTGACGACTCAGCAACGAACAAATTGCAGTTGACGGGCCGCGAGTTCCTCAAGCCGCGCCGTCGCGCGCCAGCTCGGTTGCGATGGCGCCCGCCAGGAACGCGTTTTCGTCGAGCAGGCCGAGGTTCGCCGCCAGGGAGCGGCCCTCGGTCGCCCGCTCGACCGCGGCGAGCAGGAAGGGTGTGACGGCAGCCCCGCGGATGTTCCTGGACCTCGCTTCGTCGAGCGCCTGGGTGACGGCACGAGCCACCGTCTCTCCGTCCAGGGCGACGTCTGCCGGAGGGGGCTGCAGAACGAGGGTCGCCTGCGAACGTCCGAGGGCCCGTGCCGCCAGATGAATGTCGGCGATCTCGCGCGCGCTGTCGGCGCGGGCTGGGAGAGCGAGCCCCGTCGTGCGCGTGAAGAAGCCCGGCATCTCGTCGGTGCCGTAGCCGACCACGGTGACGCCGAGCGTCTCGAGGCGCTCGAGCGTCGCGGCGAGGTCGAGGATGGACTTGGCGCCGGCGCATACGACCACCATGGGCGTGCGGGCGAGCTCGTCGAGGTCCGCCGACTCGTCGAACGGCGAGTCGCGGTGGATGCCGCCGATCCCGCCGGTGGCGAAGACACTGGCGCCCGCCGCGCTGGCGATGGAGAGCGATGCGGCGACCGTCGTCGCGCCGTCGGCGCGCTGCGCGACGGCTACCGGGAGGTCGCGCGCCGACACCTTGCGAATTCCGTCGCGATTCAGAAATCGCTCGAGCTCCTCCTGATCGAGCCCGAAGGTGCAGACGCCATGGACGACGGCGGTGATGGCGGCAAGTGCGCCCCCGCGCGCGGCGGCGCTGGTCATCCGGTCCGCCGCCTCCCGATTTGCGGGGATCGGCAGTCCCTGCGCGAGCACCGAGCTCTCGAGCGCAACGACGGGTCGCCCCCAGGCCAACGCGTCGGCGACCGGTAACAAAACACGAAGCGCGGACATTGCCAGCTAAGCTAGCCGTCCGCGCTTCATGGCGCTTCGAAGCGGTCCCCACCGCTAGGTGCGCTCACGGGCCCCTCCCTTCGTCCATCGTTCCCGCGTGCCTTTGGGTATAGCAGAATGCGTGCCTGGAGCGGGAAAAGTTGGCGAGTTGGTGAGTTGGATCGCTGGTTGGTTGGTCGGTTGATTGGTGGGTTCACTGCACCGGCCACGCAACCAGCGTGGAGCCCTGGCGAAAAGTTCTCCAGGCCGGTTGTGCCCAGGGCCGTTCAGTTCACTAGTTCACCGACCAGCCAACCAACTATCCAACCAACCAACTCACTTCTTTTCGCTCCTGGGCCACGCCCCCACGATCGCCCGTCCCATCGCCGCCAGCGTCACCTGCGCCTCGTTGTCGATCAGCCAGCGCTGGTCGGCGTTCTCCTTCGTCAGCACACAGGCGGCCACGCGCGACTGCAGCGGGAACAGTGCGCATTCGGTGCGTACCTGATCGGTCGCTCCCGTCTTGTGCGGCACGCTCAGTCCCTGGACGTGCCGCTGCATCGACGCGTAGTCCTCGTTGTGCGCGAGGATGTCGAGCATCGTGCTGTCCGCCTTCGGGCTCACCGCCTTCCCCTCGGCGAGCAGCGCGAACAGCCGCGCCATCTCGTTCGGCGTCGTCACGCCGAGGCCGTACTTCACCGAGCTGTCCATCGCGACGCTCGTCATCCGCAGGAACGTCTTCGAGTGCACTTTCGTGTGCGAGAGACCGAGCTTTTCCATCTTGTCCCACACGCGCCGGATCAGGATGCGGTCGAGCAGCAGGTTGGTCGCCGTGTTGTCGCTCGTCACGGACATCAGCCATGCCGCGTCGCGCACGCTGAGCGTCGCGCCGTCGTGCATGAACTGCAGGTTCCCGGCGCCGGGCACCTTGTCGATCTTCAGTAGCGTGAGCTGATCGTCGAGCGAGAGCTGCCCCTGCTCCACGAGATCGAAGATGGTGACCAGGATCGGCACCTTGATCAGGCTCGCCGTGGAGAAGGTCTCGTCGCCGCGGCGCGCGAGCCGCTCACCGGTGTCGACGTTGAGCACCGCGTAACCCAGCACGCCGTGATGTGCGGACGCGAGCGAATCCAGCGTTCGGCGCAGTGCCGCGGTGTCCGCGCGCACGAACGACGCGGGCGCCGGGCTCGTCGCGCTTTGTCCGCCCGCGCAGCCGGCCGTGCCGAGCTGCGCGAGCAGAGGCAGCGCCAGACGCCAGCGGTGCCTCACCGCGACTCGTGCGGCTCGGCGTCGGGCAGATCTTCGGCTCGCAGCGACTCCAGGAGGTCTCGCTCCTTCGCCGTCGCGTCGAAGATCGCCACGACTCTGATCACTTCGCCCGTGTACGCATCGAAGGTCTTCACCTTTCCCTGCGCGATACGGATCTCGTGGCCGTCCTCGAAGCGGAGCACGACGTAGGGGTAGTTCAGGTTGACGTATGCTTTGCGAAGCTTCGCGCCTGCGGATGGCATATGGATGCTCGAGAGTAAAGGCTCGTGTTCGGACGATGGAGGGTGACGCTGCTGCCCTGACGAAGGCAGGAGGGCGCGGGTTTCGATCGCGCGGCGTCAGGTCACGATGCTCTGCTCGTCAGTGTACCGCGTCCACGCGTCGCGCGCGAGGATGTCGTCGATCATCGCCACCACCTCGTCGAGCTCCTCGTCGCTCGTGTAGAAGTGCGGTGCGACGCGGATCCCTGCGCCGGGCCGATAGTCCACGATGACGTCGCGAGCGAGCAGCGCACGGGACACCTCTCGCGCGTGTGGGACGTCGAACGCCACCGTGCCGCCGCGCCGTGCCGCGTCGCGCGGCGCTGCCACGGGATATCCGCGCGCATCCGCGAGGGCGATCAGCCGCCCCGTTTGCCCCATGCTCTTCGCGCGCACCGCTTCGATCCCCGC
>DATEOG010000147.1:0-3573 GCA_035274345.1 Gemmatimonadaceae bacterium | reverse complement strand
CCCGTCGTAGAGATATGGTGCGTCGCCGACGACGTCGGCCAGCCGATGTGCAAGCTCGTGGCGCGCCTGCTCGGCGGTGAGGGCACGCAGTGCGGCGGACGCCGCGATCTTGGCGTGCGCCGCCGTGACGCTGCGCACGATTCGCTTGACCAGCGGTACCGAGCGCGGCGCGACGCTCAACTGGCGGACGCCCAGGCCAAGCAGCGCGAACGCCATGAGCGGCTGCGAGGCCATCTCGCCGCACACGGCGACATCGATGTCGCCCAGCTCGGCGACCTCCACGGTGCGGTGAATGAGGCGCAGCACCGCGGGATGCAGCGGCGTGTAGCGCGGCGCCAGGTTGGCGTTCCCGCGATCGACGGCCAGCGTGTACTGCACGAGATCGTTCGTTCCGATGCTGAAGAAATCCACGTGCGGCGCGAGCGTGTCGCCGGCCACCGCGGCCGCGGGCGTCTCGACCATGATGCCGAGCGGGACGTCGGTGCGATGCGCGACGCCGCGTTCGGTCAGCTCCTGCGACGCCTCCTCGATCAGACGCCGCGCCGCGAGCACCTCGTCCAGCGTGACGATGAGCGGCAGCATGATCCGCAGGTTGCCGTGCATCGACGCGCGCAGCAGCGCGCGCAGCTGCACGCGGAACATCTCCGGCTGATCGAGGCACATGCGGATGGCTCGCCATCCGAGGAAGGGATTCGCCTCGGTGGGATATCCGCCGATCGGCAGCTTGTCGCCGCCGATGTCGAAGGTGCGGATGATCACCGGATGTCCCTCGAACGCCTCGAGCACGCGGCGATAGGCGCGGTACTGCTCGTCCTCGTCCGGCATGTTCGGTCTGCCCACGACGAGGAACTCGGTGCGCATCAACCCGACGCCCTCGGCGCCGCTGCGTGCCGCCGCCTCGGCGTCCTCGGGGAGGTCGACGTTCGCGCGGAGCACGACCCGCACTCCGTCGAGGGTGACGGCCTCGAGCGACGCGAGTTCCGACAGCGCCGCCTCGGCCAGCTCTTCCTCCTTCTGCCGCTCGTGGTACGCCTCGATCTCCTCGTCCGTCGGGTTGATCGCGAGCATCCCGGTGCCGCCGTCGAGCACCACCCGCTCCCCGCCCCGCAGCTCGGTCGTGGCGGTCCGCAGCCCGACGACCGCGGGAAGCCCGAGCGAGCGCGCGAGAATCGCGACGTGCGCCGTCCGCGTGCCCGCGTCGGTGGCGATCGCAGCGATCGACTCACGATCGAGTTGGACGGTGAGGCTCGGCGTGAGGTCGTGCGTGACGAGAATCGCGTTCGACCCCGCCGGGAGCGCGACCGGATCGTGGTCTGGCAGGTCGAGGAGCAGCGACAGCACTCGGATGTGGACGTCAGTCAGGTCGCCGACGCGCTCGCGCAGCATCGCCGCCGTGTGGCGCGCGAACCGATTGCGCCATTCGAGCATCACCTCGTCGAACGCCTTTTCGGCGCCGAGGTTCTGGCGGATGAGCTCCGCCACGCTGCGCGTCAGCTCCTGATCGTCCAGGATGGAGAGCTGCACGTCGAAGATTGCCGCTTCCTCGGGCCCGGCGCTGGCCTCGACGCGGGTCCGCAGCTGACGGAGCCGCTCGCGCGCCTTGGCGAGCGCGCCGTGGAATCGCTCGATCTCGGCGGCGACCCCTTCGTCCGGCACGATGCGATGGCGAACGTCGGGCACCTCCCAGCGCAGGAGGTACACGAGGCCGACCACGATGCCGGGCGAGGCGGGAATGCCCCTGATCTGATGATCCACTACCGCTCTCCGAACTTGTTGGCGATGAGCGTGGCGATAGCGTCGACGGCCTGCTCGGCATCCTCGCCGTCGGCGCGCAGGACGATCGACGCGCCGCACTCCGCGGCGAGCATCATGACGCCCATGATGCTCTTGCCGTTCACCTCGGTGCCGTCGCGGGAGATCGTGATCTCGCTCCGATACTTCGCAGCGAGCTTGACGATCTCCGCAGCCGGCCGCGCGTGCAAGCCGTTCTTGTTGAGGATCTGGACGGTTCGTTCGACCATCAGCGGATCACGGAGACGAGGGCGAAGACAGCGATGAGCACGAGGACCAGCTTCCAACCTTCGACGCGGCCGTGCACGCGCACCAATCCGACGGCGATGAGGGCGCCTGCGCCGAGCGCGGCGTCCAGCAGGAGCCCATCCGATCCCACGACGCGCGCAGCGGCGAGCGGGATCGCGATGCCCGCGACCGCGGCGGCGGCGCGCGCGATGTACGCCGGGCCGTTGCGGAGCACGGGATTGGCGAGCGCGCTGGCGACGGCGAGGCCACGGGTCCAGCCGACGTAGAGGCCCCAGATGCGGAGCCCGAAGTGGCCGACGTTGTACATCATTACGAACGTCAGCACGACCATCATCGGGCGCGCGCCGAGTCCAAAGGCGACGAGCGCGACGAGCGACGAGAGCGGGAGCCATCCCGCCCACACGAGCCGATCGCCGACGCTGCCGAGCGGCCCGCAGATCGCCGTGCGGAAACGCTCGATGCGCTCGGCGGGGACGCCACTGAGCTCGGCACGCGCCAGCGCGCCGACGGCGACGGATGCAAGATACGGATGCGCGTTGAAGTAGGCGCTCTCGCGCGCCATCGCCTCCTTGAACGCGTCGGTGTGGATCCCGCCGGGCAGCCGCCGCAGCACCGGCTCGAGCGCGAAGCCGACGCCGTTGCCGAGCAGCGTTTCGTAATTCCACGAGCCCTGGATGGCCAGCGTGCGGACGAACACGCTCACCCAGGTGAGCGGCGAGACGTGCGGCGTGGGATCCGGCTGCGGATAGGGTCGCGCGGCGGTGGCGGTCATCGGAGTGCGAGGATGAGGAGCCCGATCACCAATCCACCGGCAAAATACCATCTCGCGCCGCGCGCCGAATGAAAGATCGTCCATGCGGCAGCCGCGGCCACGGCACTGGCGGCGCCCACGGTGACGGCGCGCGACAGTGGTTGGCTGAACGTCCAGAGATTCACGGCGGCAAATGCGACGGGAAAGAGCAGCGCGTAGGCGATCGCCGTCAACGCCATCGCACGCAGCAGGTCGGAGGTGAGCCCGCCGAGCTGCAGTCCCACCACCGTTCCGCGTGCGCCCGCCTCGAGCGCGGAACGTCGCCGACTGGCGAGCCACGCGTTCCACTGGCGCAGCTTGACGAGCGTCCAACCGCCGACCCACGCGGTGGCGAGCGTCGCGAGCACGCCGACGGTGATCGACCCAGCGGGGTGCGTTCGCAGCGCCGCGGCGATCGCCCCGCCGACGACGGCGGCCGAGCCCCATTCCGGGTAGCGCGACGCGCCGAAGGGCAGCGTGGCCAGCGCGATGAGCTCGAGCGTCACACCGACCATCAGTCCCGTGATCGTATCGCCGACGAACGCACCGGCCACCGTCGCGCCGACCAGCGGACGCGAGATCATCATCTGCGGGAAGCAGACGACGTCCAGGCCGAGGATGCCGCCGAGCATGGACAGCGGAAGGAGCTCTCTCACGAGCCCACCTCGCCACTGGACAGCATCTCCTCGAGCGGGATCGCGCGTGCCGCGGGGACGTCCTGTGCCGTGACGAGCGCGCCGAGG
>DATEOG010000146.1:0-4728 GCA_035274345.1 Gemmatimonadaceae bacterium | reverse complement strand
CCCGTATCGTGCGACGCAGCACGCGCGACGGCACACCCATCACTCACCCTGAAGGATGGCTGCGGCGGCGCGCCTATCTCATCGGCCGGCAGATGCTCCGCGAGGAGTACGGCACGCCCGTGGTCGACACGGGAACCGGGCGCACGAAGCTCGACGAGCGCGGCCGGATGGTGCGCACGCGCGGCACGCGCGTTCCGCTCGACGTGCTCGACGCCGATAACCACGCAGGGATAGATCACGATCCGTTCAGCGCGGAGTCGGCGGAGCTCGTGCAGGAAGCGCTCGTCGTGCTGGCCCAGGAACTTCCACTCTGGGCGCAGGTGCTCCGCCTGCACTATCTCGACGGGTATTCCCTCGACGAGATCGCTCGCCGCATCGGCCGCTCGCACGGCACCGTGCGCAACGACGCGCAACGCGCACGGACGCGGCTGCGGGCCATCATTCGAGAGCGGTACCCCGAGTCGCCGCACGTCCGCCATCGAGACGGAAGGCGGACATGAGACGGCCGAACGAGCCTCGATTCCCCGACGATGACGAGTTCCTCGGCGACGCGCGGCACTACGTGCCCGACGAGCTCCTGGTGCGCGCCACCGTGGGGGCCTCCGCCTGCCTCACCGCCGTGCTGCCTCGGGACGCGGCGGAGCGTCTTCACTTGTCGGGCTGTGAGGACTGTCAGCAGCGAGTGGAGGACGCCTTCGTCGAGCGACGTTCGCCGGCAGCCGCGTACCTGGCCAGTGAGCGAATCATCCATCGGGTCATCACGCGCTCGCGCATTCGGCGCTTCCGTCTGCCGCCCTCGCTCCAGACGGTCGGTGACGCGCGTCCGCGGCTCTCGGTGACGAAAGCCGCCGCGTCCGTGATCGCGGCGTCGGGGCTGGTTCCCTCGGTGCTCGCGGCTGCCGTCCTGCTCCACGCTGCGGCCCTGGCGGCAGCGGGCGCCTGGCTCGGCGCTTCGCTGCGCGTCGACGTCTCGCTCGCGCGAGCTGTGTCGCCGCGCGAACGAGTGACCTACGTCGCCCTGCCTGGTTACTCGCGGACGCCCGGCACGGTGGAGGAGTCGGAGTTGGCTCGCTTTCGCGCGGGCGTGACCCAGGAGCTGGGAGACGCGATCCGCCAGGCAATACCAGTGGCTGCGAACAGCGCCGCGATCGCGCCGGCAGATGCCGCGCGGCTGTCCGAGACCGCGCGCCTCCTCGCGCGCCTCGCCCCCGTGCGGGTGCGGATCGAGAGCGACTCGAGCACCTCGGCACGTGCACGAGCCTCATCCGTCGCAGACTTTCTCCGGAGGCGCGGCGTCCGCGCGCAGCAGCTGTCGATCGAGAGCGGAGCTCAGGTCGCTGGCGTCCGAGTGGTGCTGGATACGGTGGGCGATCTACGGCCCTGACCTCGACCGGGGTCAGGGCCGGTGCCTTGGGAGACCAGCGGCGGCGACCTGTTCGCCGCGGCAGGAGTGCGCGCGCGGATGCTAGGGCTCCTCAGCGATGCGTGCGACGCTCGACGGCGGATCCTGAGCGCGCGAGATTGCACGCATCCACGATCTCCCCACCTCGACCGAAACCATGCGTACGACTCTGATCACCTGCCTCGCCGCGTTCGCCGCCATGGCCTGCAGCGCTACTCCTGTCACTCGATCAACCGTGGCTCCTGCTCCCGCCGGTGCCGTGCGCCACGTCGTCGTGTTCCGGTTCAAGCCAGACGCGAGCCCAGAAAAGATCCGTCAGATCACGGAGGCGTTTGCGGCGCTGAAGGATCAGATCCCAGGGATCCTCGCCTACGAGCACGGCGTGAACAACAGTCCGGAGAAGCTCAATCAGGGGTTCACGCACGTGTACCAACTCACCTTCACGAACGCCGCGGCGCGCGACGCCTACCTTCCCCACCCCGCGCACAAGGCGTTCGGCAGCCTGCTCGGCAGCCTCGGCGTCTTCGATGCTGCGTTCGTGGTGGACTACGCGCCCACGCCGTAGCCAACTACCTACCAGCGTCTCGCGCTCCTCCGCACGACGGCGAGCGCAGTGCTCACCAGGCGCTCGCCGTCATTGGGGGCGGATCACACGGCGTCCGACGACGAGGTGAAGTTGAACTCGCGCACCTTGAGCGTCGGCATGACGAACGTCCCGTTGTTCTCCGCACCGGCGATGCGGATCGCGGGACCGATTGCCTCGACGTTGTTGAGCATGAACAGCGGGGACTCGTTGAAGCGAAAGTTCTTGATCGCCTTCGTGATCTTTCCGTTCTCGATGAGGAACACGCCGTCGCGCGTGAGTCCCGTGTAGAGGATGGTGCGCGGATCGACCGACCGTAGATACCAGAGCCGGGTCACGAGAATGCCGCGCGGCGTGGACCGGATCATCTCCTCGGTCGTCGTGGGCCCGCCGAGCATCTTGATCGATCCGGCAGAGGGCGTCGCTTCCTTCCCCTGCTTCCGCGCCCAGAACCGGGAGTACGACAGCTCCTTCAACACCCCGTTCTCGATCCACATCATCCTTCTCGAGGGGAGCCCGTCGCCGCCGAATGGCTGCAGGAGCATCTGCGGGTCCTGTGGATCGGAGATGATGGTCACGCGCGGATCCATGATCCGCTCGCCGAGCTTGTTGCCACCAGGCTTGGCGAACGCGCTCCGCCCCTCGTCGGCCAGCCGGGCCTGCAACGCGCCACCGAGAAGGCTCACCAGGTCTCCCACCGCCTGGGGCTCCAGGATCACCGTGTACCGACCCGGCTCCAGCGCGACCGGGTTCCGCGCCAGACGTGCCTTCTCGATCGCGGCGTTGCTCACCTTCGCGAAATCGATCTTCCGCCAGTCGTTGTCCTCGGCGCCCGCCCACCCGGAGCCGGTGCCGTCGGCGGTTCGCACGGTCAATGTGTAGTTCGCCGACGTCGAGCGATGATAGGCGAACAGTCCCTTGCTGGTGCCGAGCGCGGAGGACCGCGCGTCGACGAGCAGGAAGCCGGCTGCCTGAAGGTCCCCTGCCTTGCGCGCCGGCCCGAGCGCCGTCAGCGCCGCACGCGCGCGATCAGCCGCCGTGACGTTCGCCGTGGCGTCGACGTACCCCTGCACGGGCAGATAGCGCTGCGGTCCGAGCACGGGGAGCCACTCCGGATCGTCGGGGGACAGCTTCGCCAACCGCTCGGACTGCTCGACGACGCGCCGGATCGAGTCGATCGACAGATCGGTCGTCACCGCCGTCGCGTGCTTTCGACCGATCACGCTCGTGACGGCGAGGCTCGTGCTCCGCACGCTGCCCGCGGTGGACATCTGGTTCGCGGCGAAGCGCACGTCCGATTGATGACCGCTGCCGACGCTCACGAGCACTTCGTCCGCCTTCGATAGCGCTTTCACCTGCCCGATGATCGCCTGCGCCTGGTCGCGTGTCATCAGCGCATCGTCCGCCAGCCGCTCGCCCCGAGCGAGCAGGCGCTTCGGCTCGTCACGGCTCGCTGTGTGCGCGCTGCTCATGACTTCCTCCCGGTGTTGATGACGTTGATCTGCCGGAACCGGCTCGGCACACAGCCGTGGCTCACGGCATTCGATTGGGGTGGCTGACCCTTGCCGTCGTTGAAGGCGGAGCCGAGCTCGTAGCTGCGCTTGCCGCCGATCATGTCCATCGCATTCCAGAAGTCCGGGGTGCGCATCTGATAGGCGACGTCCTTCAGCATGCCGACGATCTTGCCTCCGCTGATCTCATAGAAGAGCTGACCGCCGAACTGGGCGTTGTAGCGCTGCTGGTCGATCGAGAACGAGCCGTCGCCGACGATCGCGATGCCGCGATCGGTCGCGGCGATGAGATCGTCCCACCCGATGTCTCGCTCACCCGGCATCAGGGACACGTTCGGCATCCGCTGGAACTGCACGGCATTCCAGGAGCTCGCGTTCGAGTTGCCGTGCGAGCGCACGGGCTTTCCCTGCTTGTCGTACCACCACTTGAGCCAGTTGGCCTGCTCGCGTGTGGTCTGGTAGTCGTTGACGACACCGTTCTTGATCAGCAGGTAGTCTTCGGGCTGGACGCCCTCGTCGTCGTAGCCAATGGTGGCGCAACCGCCGGGCTGGGACCGGTCGCCCTGCACGTTCATGAACTCGGGACCGTACCTGCGCGTGCCGAGCACCCGCTCCGGGGGGGCGAGGAAGCTCGTGCCGGCGTAGTTCGCCTCGTAACCCATCGCGCGGTCCAGCTCCGTGGGGTGCCCGATCGACTCGTGGATCGTGAGCCAGAGATGCGACGGATGCAGCACGAGATCGTGGCGCCCGGGCGCGACGGGCTTCGCCGAGAGCTTCTGCACCGCCTCCGATGCCCACCGACCGGCGTTGCCGACGAGATCCTGCTCCAGCACGTACTCCCACCCGCGCTGCATGGGCGCGACGACGTTGGTGCGAGTCTGGAAGTCGCCCGGTGCGGTGGCGGTGGCCTGAAAGGGCACGGCGCATCGGACGACGGTCTGCACGATCACCGAGCCATCGCTGTTCGCGAAGCTCCGCTCCTCTCTGATGAAGTCGAGTCCGGAGCTCACGAAGCTCACACCCTTCACCGCCATCGCTGCCGCGTTGGCTTTGAGCAGGAGCTCGGCGCGCTGCTCGATCGGGATCGTGAAGGGGTCGATCGTGAACGCGCTTTTCCAGGTCACGTCCTTGTGGACGGCCGATGGTGCAAGCTGCACCGGTGTGTCGCGGGCGGTCCGATTCGCCTTCGCGATGCCGATCGCCTCGCGCACCGCGGCAGCGACGCCATCCTT
>DATEOG010000145.1:0-2417 GCA_035274345.1 Gemmatimonadaceae bacterium | reverse complement strand
AACCACAACACCAAGAAATAAATCTTTGGGGTCCGCATTCAGCCGCTCGTGGTGCCGTGGCCTTCTCGGTCCTCCGCGCCTCCGCTTCCCTCCGCGCCTCCGCGTGAAAACACGTTGCGAGAGCAGCGTGAATGCCTTGCGTGAAGAGCTCCATCCCTCTGGAGCCTCCTCAGCCCTCGCGCTATGCTTGTTCCCTGCCGCCACATTCACTCGCGAGGCCCGGTCATGGTCGTACTTCCCCGCTTCCGAGCGCTTCTTCTCGCTGCTGCCCTGCTCGCGCCCGCGCGCGTCGTCACCGCGCAGGCGGCTGCTGCCCCCGAGATGCTGCTCCGGCTCGACGACATCGGAATGAACCACTCCGTGAACCTCGCCATCGAACAGGTGGCGAAGACCGGGATGCCCATCTCCGTGTCGGTGCTCTTCGCCTGCCCGTGGTACCAGGAGGCGGTCGACATCCTCAAGAAGTACCCGAACGTCACGGTCGGCGTGCACCTGGCGCTCAACTCCGAGTGGCGCGGCTATCGGTGGGGGCCGGTCCTCGGCAGCGCGGGAGCGCCGTCGCTCGTCGACAGCGCCGGCTACTTCCACCCCTCGGTGCCGGCGTTCCTCCAGAGCAAGTACGACCTCGGCGAGGTCGAGCGTGAGCTGACCGCACAGATGGATCGCGCCATCAAGTCCGGGCTCAAGATCGCCTACGTCGATCCGCACATGGGGAGCGCCCTCGCCACACCGCAGCTTCGCGAGGTCACCGAGCGTGTGGCGCGGAAATATGGCGTCGGGATCTCGGGATGGTTCGGCGAGAACTATCGGTCGATCTGGGGCACCCCCGTCGCGGCAAAAAAGCAGACCGTTCTCGAATACATCGGCACCGCGAAGCTCGATCAGCCCAACCTCATCGAGGTGCACGTCGCCGAGCGCACGCCCGAGATGAACGCGATCGTGGACATGAACGCGCCGGAGCAGAACGCGCCCGGCGCCGGCGTCGTCGATCACCGCAAGGCCGAGCTGGACGCGATGCTCTCTCCGGAGCTGGCGGAGCTCGCGCGTACGGGAAAGATCCGGCTGATCAACTATCAGCAGCTCATCACGCGCGTCGGCGGACCGTCGAAAATGCGGATGCCCGCTCCCACGCGCCCGATGACCCCCTGACGTTCGCGTGCGGCGCACGATCCTCGTCTACGGACTGATCGGCGCCGCGCTCGCCGTCGCGCTCAGGCTCGCCGAGTATCGGTTCCTCGTCGTCGAGCACTCGCTTCAGCTGTACGGGTTGCTCGTCGCCCTCATGTTCGCCGCACTCGGCATCTGGCTCGGAAGCAAGCTCTCGCGGCCGATCGAACGCGTGGTCGTGCGCGAGGTGCCGGCGCCGAGCGAGGACACACCGTTCAGCGTCAGCGCGGCGAGCATCGAGCGGCTCGGCGTCACCCCGCGCGAGCTCGAGATCCTCGGCCTGATCGCCGACGGCCTGAGCACACGCGAGATCGCCGAGCGGCTGTTCGTGAGCGAGAACACGGTGAAGACACACTCGACTCGACTGTTCTCCAAGCTTGGCGCCAGGCGTCGGACACAGGCGGTTCAGCTGGCGAAGGAGGCGGGGCTCGTCCCCTGAACCGGTGATTTTCGTCGCGATCGACGAAAATCACCCGTTCGGGTGATGGCGGAACGATCGGGGGCGGGTAGACTGGCGCTCTCTCGCGATGCCATTCCAACCTGAGGGCGCTCTCGTATGAAGAAGACCGTGCTGACGTTCGGGCTGTTGTCGGGGCTCGTCATATCGGGAACGCTGCTCGCGCTGCTGCCGCTCCAGGAGCAGGTCCATTCGATCCTGCTGGGCTACGCGGCGATGCTCGCGGCGTTCCTGCTCATCTGGTTCGGCATCCGGTCGTATCGCGACAACGTTGCCGGGGGCCGCGTGCGCTTTGGTCGCGCGTTCGCCGTGGGCGCGCTGATCGCCCTCGTCTCGAGCCTGTGCTACACGGCCACGTGGGAGGTCATCTATTTCGGCGTCGGAACGAACTTCGTCGCGAACTATCAGGCGCACCAGCTCGCCGAGGCACGCGCGAAGGGCGCGACCCCGGCGGAGCTCGACGCCAAGGCGGCGGAGATGAAGAAGTTCGCGGAGAGCTACGAGAATCCCGTCATCAACTCCGCGATGACGCTGATGGAGCCGCTGCCACTCGGCCTGCTCGTGGCACTGATCTCGGCCGGGCTCCTGAGCCGGAAGCGGCGCTCCGACGTGGACGAGCCCGAGGCCGCCGCGGCGCGACCGGCGTAGCGGCGCGCGCTGGCTGTGCGCGCCCGGGCGGCGCATATTCGCCGCCATGAACCCCGCCGTCGTCCGCACCTGGCTGCGTGCCTGGGCGCTCATCGCCCTCGTCGACTTCATCTTCGCCACGACGCTGCCCGTCGTCGCGTACGGT
>DATEOG010000144.1:0-6868 GCA_035274345.1 Gemmatimonadaceae bacterium | reverse complement strand
ACCCAACGCGACGCTGCTCGACGTCGGCACCGGTCTGGCCGACATCCCTCGCCGAGCGCGGGAACGGGCGCGCGCGCACGGCACGACGCTGACCGCGTTCTGCATCGATGAGGCGGAGTCGCTGTCGCGCGCGACGGCGGCCACCCTCGACGGCAGCCTGTGTGGCGACGCGCGCCGCCTTCCTTTCGCCGACGCGAGCGTCGACGTCGTCACCTGCTCGCAGCTGCTCCATCACTTCGACGACGCAGAGATTCCAATCGTACTTCGCGAGCTCGACCGCGTAGCGCGCGGCTGGGTGATCGTCGCCGACCTGCGACGCAGTTTTGTGGCGGCATTTGGCTTCTGGATCGTGTCCTGGCCGCTCGGATTTCATCGAGTGACACGGCACGACGGATTCGTCTCGGTCCTCCGAGGCTTCACTGTGGATGAGATCGCCCAGCACGTACTTGCCGCCACCGGACAGCGAGCCGAGGTGCGGAAGCACCTCGGCTTCCGTATCACGGCGACCTGGCGCCCGCGAGAGCGGCCCGTCGTCGCAGAGCGACGGGCCGCGGTGTAGAGTTCGACCATATGAGCGCTCTCCCTCCGCCGCTCGAGCTGGGCCCGATGCCCGTCGGCCGTCCGATGACGACGGTGGACGAGCAGGTCGTGCGCGCGCCTCTCGAGCAGATCTTCCGTCTCGCCGCCGAAGTCGAGCGTTGGCCGGCGCTGCTCCAGCACTACCGTTTCGTCCGTTTTCTCGAGCGGCGCAGCGATGGCGGCGGCATCGTCGAGATGAGCGCGTCGCGGCCGTTCGGCGTCGTGCGCTGGCCGACGTGGTGGAAGTCGCGCATGCGGATTCATCCGCCCGGGGGACCCGTGCCGCCGTCAGTCCGGTTCTCCCACGTGGAGGGCGTGACGAAGGGGATGGAGGTGGAGTGGAGCTTTCAGACCGTTGCCGGTGGTACCCACGTGCGCATCGTGCATGTTTGGGAAGGGCCGGGTTGGTCGAAGGCAGGCGAGAGCGCGGCGACGCTGGTCATCGGGCCGGTGTTCGTGCACGGGATCGCATCGCGAACGCTCGCCGGTCTCGCGACGCACGCGGAGCGCGGTCTGGTGACGGCCGGCAAGACATGACGGTTCACGGAGGCACGCGACCATGGCGCGAGCGACTCGCCCGACTCGACTGGCGACTCGTCTTCGTCGCGTCGCTCGCGCTGCACCTGGGCGCGCTCGCCGTGCGCGGGAGCCCGTACACCCGGACGGAGAATCTCAAGGCCGGATTCGCGCTCGCCGAGAAGGGGTATCTCGGCGATCCGTTCTACCGACCGACCGGTCCGACGGCGCACCTCTCGCCCGTCTATCCCGTGGTCGTCGGAGCCGTGCACTCGATCACGCGGAACGAGCCGCGCACGGTGAAGATCCTCTCGCTCATCGGTGCGCTCGTCAGCGCGTGCTGCGCGGTCATGCTCCTTCCACTCGCGAGGCGCATGCGACTGCCCGAGGGGAGCGGCGTGCTCGCCGCCCTGCTGTGGTGCGTGCCATTCTTCTCCTGGGTCGAGCTTGGCGGGGAGCACGAGACGATGTTCACCACCTTCGCCGTGCTCGCGACACTTCTGGTGCTCTTCTCGCTTCTCGATCGCCCGAGACTCTCGGCGCGCCAGGGCGGCGCGCTCGGCGCGGTCACGGGCGCCGCCGCGCACTTCTCGCCACTCGCGCTGCCGATGGTCCTGGCGGCGACGACGCTGGGCGTGCTCTCGCGGTGGCGCTCCTTGACCGTGCGACCGGGCTTCGTCATGGGGTTCTTTTCGGCGCTGCTGATCGTCGTCGCGCCCTACACGATCCGGAACCGGCTCGTCATGGGCTCGACGTTCTTCATCCGGGACAACCTGGGTCTCGAGCTCGCCGTCTCGAACGCCGACGATGCCAGGGCGATCGCAGAGGCCAACAGGATTCCCGGCGCGGCAATGGATCGGCATCCCTTCATCACGGCCGCCGAGGCCGTGCGCATGCGGGCCATGGGCGAAGTCGCCTACAACAAGAGCCGGCAGCGCGAAGCACTCGCCTGGATCGGGTCACATCCGGCCGAATTCATGCGGCTCACGGCAGAGCGGGCCGGGTATCTGCTCTTCCCGTTCTCCGGGCGCGCCTATCAGCGCGCGCTCGCCGGCGCGCTGACCATCGGCATGCTGGTGGGTCTGGTGCTGCTCTGGCGCTCGGGCGAGCGAGCGACGGTCGCGGTCGTAGCCGGCGCGATCGTGGGCTACGAAGTGATCTACCTCTTCGTTCAGCACGACGTGCGCTACGTCTACCCGATGCTCTGGCTCGAATCGCTGGTCGCGGCGTCGGTGCCGGCGCGGCTCCTTTTGCACAATGGTCCCGCGCTACCGCTTCGTCCGCTACCTCCGAGCACCGCAATGCCGGAAGTAGAGCGGAGCTTTCACGACGTCGCAGGTAGAACCTAGCTGCGCATGTTGCATGTTTGGAAAGTGCCGGCACGGTCGACCGCCGGCGGAACATGACGGTACACGGAGGCCCAGGTGGGTGAACGGAGGCGAGTGGCGGTGACGGGGATCGGCGCGGTGACGCCGATCGGCTCGGGACGCGAGGGATTGTGGAGCGGAATACGCGCCCAGCGCTCGGCGGTGGGGCGCCTCACGCGCTTCGATCCGACGATGTACCGCAGTCACAACGCGGCCGAAGTGAACGACTTCGACGCGAGCGACTACGTCGAGACCAAGCGCGTCAAACGGCTGGACCGCTACGGCACCTTCTCGGTGGCGTGCGCCAAGCAGGCGATCGCCGATGCGGGAATCGATCTGGCGCGGGAGGACCGGGAGCGTGTCGGCGTGATGATGGGGAGTGCGCTCGGCGGCATCCGCATGGCGGAGGAGCAGCTCGCCGTGTTCCTCTCACAGGGGCTGCGCGCGGTGGAGCCGGGGCTCGCGCTGGGCGTCTTCGCCGGCGCCTCGAGCTGCAACATCGCCATCGACCTGGGCGCGATGGGGCCGAACAGCACCAACGCGATGAGCTGCGCCTCGGGCTCCATGGCGGTCGGCGACGCCTTCCGCGCGATCCGCGACGGATACGCCGACGTGATGTTCGCCGGCGGTGCGGAAGCCCCGCTCGCCCCGCTCTGCTTCGGCGCGTTCGCGCTCATCCGCGCCATGTCGACGCGCAACGAGGATCCGTCGGGTGCCTCGCGACCGTTCGACAAGGACCGCGACGGCTTCGTCATGGGCGAGGGTGCGGCCATTCTCATCCTCGAGGAATTGGAGCGTGCCCTCGCGCGCGGGGCGCACATCTACGCGGAAGTCGTCGGCTACGGGATGAGCAACGACGCGCACCACATGACGGCGCCGCGACCCGACGGCTCACAGGCATCGCGCTCGATGCGGCTCGCGCTGCGCGACGCGGAGGTCCAGCCGCACGAGGTGGCGTACGTCAACGCGCACGGCAGCTCGACGCCGCTGAACGATCCCACTGAGACGCTGGCCGTGAAGGCGACATTCGGCGACCACGCCCCGAAGCTGCAGATGAGCAGCACGAAGGCGTACTACGGCCACGCGCTCGGCGCATCGGGCGCGATCGAGCTCGCGATCACGGCGCTCGCGCTCGAGCAGAGGTGGCTCCCGCCGACGCTCAACCTCGAAAGCCCGGACCCCGTCTGCGATCTCGACTACATCCCCAAGGTGGGCCGCGACGCGGATGTCGAGTACGCACTGAGCAACAGCTTCGGCTTCGGCGGCATCAATGCGGCAGTTGTGTTGAAGCGGCACGATGGAGTGTGATGGCGCGATGCGCTTTGCGCTTTGCGCATTGCGCCAAGCACAGCTAGCGCGAGGGTTCGTGCCCTGCCCGGGCCTCAGTCAGTAGGCTTTACACGCAGCGCGGTTCGTAGTACGTAGTGCGGCGTGCAGAACACGCCGTTGCCGTAGCGCAAAGCGCATCGCGCACAGCGCATCGCGCTACAACGCGCTCACCCGTACCCTCACTACAAATGCGCGACAGCTGGCGTCACTTCGCCGCGGAGTTCATCGGGATCTTCGCCCTCGTCTTCGTCGGGGGTGCCGCGATCATGACGACGCAGATGGCGCGCACGGAGAACGTCCTGCTCATCGTCGCGGCGGCGCACGGGCTCATCCTCGCCGTCATGGTCACGGCGACGATGCGCATCTCCGGGCACCTGAATCCGGCGGTCACGCTCGGATTCCTCGCGGCGCGGCGCATCGAGCCGATGATGGCGATGCTCTTCATCGTCGCGCAGCTCCTCGGGGCGACGCTGGCGGCCTACGTCCTCCTGTGGACGTTTCCGCACGAAGCAGCGGTTGGCGCGCGGCTCGGCGGCCAGTCGCTCGCGCTCGACATCTCGCTCGGCAAGGGGATCGCACTCGAGGCGATCGCCACCTTCTTCCTTGTGTTCGTCGTGTTCGGCACCGCGGTGGACCCGCACGCACCGAAGGTCGGCGGCTTCGCGATCGGGCTCACCGTCATGGCGGACATCCTCGCCATCGGCCCACTGACCGGCGGGTCGATGAACCCGGCGCGGTCGTTCGGGCCGGCCGTGGCGATCGGCATCTTCGAGGCGCAGGTCGTGTACTGGGTCGGACCGATCCTCGGCGGCATCGCCGCGGCGCTGCTCTACGACACGCTCTTTCTGCGACGCGGCCGAGAGCCGGTCGATCACGGCGCCGTCAGCCCGAGAGACTGAGGTCGTGCGCACCGACTCGATGAGTCGCTCGGCCGCGCTGGTCCGGGCGCTGCTCTTCCTGCTCGTCACGTCGCCGCTCTGGGCGCTCAAACAGGCGTACGCGGTGTTTCATCCCGCCGCGATTCTCGCGCTCGCCCTCGCGCTGACGCTGCTGTTCCTCTGGTGGGACAACCGCTCGCCGGAGGTGCTCGGCCTCGATCCGAAGCCGCGCCGGCTCGCCGAGCTGGCACTGGGATTTGTCGGTGCCGCGTTGCTCGTCGGCGTCATCGCCGTCGTGATGTACTTCGTCCTGCCCTTCCCCTGGCAGCGCAATCCGAACTTCCGCTTCGATCAGGCGGCGTGGTCGCTGCTGTTCCTGCTGATGTCGAATGGGGTGGAGGAGCTCGTCTTCCGCGGCTACTCGTTCGAGCGGATGATCTCGGCGATCGGCCTCTGGCCGGCGCAGATCGTCACCGCGCTGATCTTCGCCGTGTTCCACGTCCTGCACGGCTGGAGCTGGAACGCGGCGCTCGTCGGCACGACGCTCGGCTCGATCCTGTTCGGGCTGGTGTTCGTGCGGTGGCGGAGCGTGCCGGCGGCGGTCGGCGTGCATGCAGCCGGCAACTGGATGCGCGATCTGCTGCTGTCGGATCCGCCCACCGCGAAGACGTTCTTCTCGCCGGTATCCGTGCGAGCCTGGACGCCGCTGGAGCAGTTCACGGCGCGCGTCGTCTGGAACGGAATCGTCGTCGTCGCGTGCGTGCTGATGACGATCGAGGTGTACAGACACCGCCGCTATTGGGCCGCTTCGGGCGCAGACGCCTAAAGAGGCGCAACGCCCTTTGTCGAGTCGGGAGATACGCGACCAACCCCCTCCGGACCTCCGGACCTCCGGACCCCCGGACCTCAGACCGACGCCACCTTCCGCGCGCCGTACGCCACGTCGTAGCGCGTCATCGACTCCGAGATCACGCGGCACGCCTCGTCGCTCTTCCCCCACCCCTTGATCTCGACGCGCTTTCCCTCGAGGTCCTTGTAGGTGTGGAAGAAGTGCTCGACCTCCTTCAGCATGTGCTGCGGAATGTCGGCGATGTCGAAGAACTCCTGCTGATACGGATCGTGCACCGGCACGCTGAGGATCTTGTCGTCCGGCTCACCGCGGTCGAGCATCTTGAGCACACCGATCGGGCGAACGTCGATCTGGCAGCCGGGAAATGTCTGCTCCTTCACCATCACGAGCACGTCCAGCGGGTCGCCGTCTTCATGCAGCGTCCTCGGGATGAACCCGTAGTCGCCGGGATAGTGCACCGCGCTGAAGAGCACGCGATCCAGCTTGAGCATCCCGGATTCCTTGTCGAGCTCGTACTTGTTGCGGCTTCCCGACGGGATCTCGATCACCGCGGTCACGATCTCGGGAGGGTTCTGCCCGCAGGGCAGGTCGTGCCAGAGGTTGAGCATCAGCTCTCTCGCGCCGCCGCGTGCAGCGCGGGACGACCGGTCGGGTTGCGCGCGGCCTGGAGATCCAGGTTTGCACCGCGCTCGCGCGTCATCGCGCCCTTGTAGCTCATCGGTCCTTCGTCGACGCCGAAGTTCGTCTCGTCCAGCTCCGTCACACGCGCCAGCTGCTCGGCCGAGAGATCGGGCAGGTCGCTCGCCGCCGCGAACTCGGCGAGCTGCTCGTCGTCGTAGATGTTCGGCAGCGTCGTCACGACGAGCGGCTCGGCGAGCAGCCACTTGAGCGCCGCCTGACCGAGCGTCATCCGTTGGGCAAGGAAATCGAGCGTCTTCACCTTCTCCACGCCGTTCACGAGCCACGAGCGCGGGCGGTGGCGACGGTGATCGCTCTCCGGGAAGACGGTGTCCGCCGTGTACTTCCCCTCGAGCATGCCGCTGGCGTGGGTGACGCGAATGTTGAAGCAGCAGTTCGGTGCGTGCCGGCGCGCGGCTTCGATCATCGCCGAGCCCGGATGCTGCTCGATCACGTTCCAGATCACCTGCATGGTGTTGATGTCCGGCTCGCGCTCCAGGAGTTCCACCGACTCGTACAACCAGCCAATGGCCGGCCCGAACGCGGCGCCCCAGGCGCGGATCTTCCCCTCGCGCTTCAGCTCGCGCAGCGTCGCCCACACCTGCGGGTCGCGCACGTGCTCCATCTTCACGTTGTGGATCTGCAGCACGTCGAGGTGGTCGGTCTCGAGG
>DATEOG010000143.1:0-2330 GCA_035274345.1 Gemmatimonadaceae bacterium | reverse complement strand
CCAGGGCTTCGCGAGATCGGCATGTGGGCGCTCGCACCGGAGTCACTCGACGTCTGCTTCCCCGAGCTGCGCCCCTACCTCCCACACTGCCGCTTCGCCGACTGCCGCCACGTCGTCGAGCCCGACTGCGCCGTCCGCGCCGCCGTCGAGGCGGGCGAAGTGAGTGTGGCGCGGTACGAGAGCTATTTGAAGTTGAGGAGGGAGTTGGAGGAGGAGGCCTGAGTAATGAGTGGTGGGTGGTGGGTGGTGAGTGTCACCCACGACTCATCACTCACTACCCACCACCGCTTCACCAGCTTCCCCGTTCCCCCGCCACCTCGATCACCTTCGTGATTCGCTCCGCGGCGTGGCGCCAGTTCGTCTGCACCGCGACCTGCGCCTCGTCCGGGTTACCCGCCTCGATCGCCTCGATCATCGCGTCGTGCTCGGCGACCGACGCGCGGATGTCGCTCGTGAGCATGCTGATGTACATGCGGATGTAGCGCTCCGCCTGTGGCTTCACGCTGTCGTGCAGCGCGAGCAGCCGAGGGCCGGCGCTCGCCTCGACGATCTTGCGGTGCAACCGCTCGTCCGCCTCGTACAGGCTGCTATGATCGAGGGGCACCGCGGTTCCCATCCGATGGAACTCCGCGTTCAGTGCGCGCAGGTCCGTCACCAGTGCGCTGCGCTCGCGTGGCTCCAGCGCTGCGGCCCAACGCGCACCGAGACCTTCGAGCTCGCCGACGATGTTCAGCAGCTCTTGCACGTCGGCGCGCGTGAGCGGCGCGACCGTCAGCCGCGCCTGCTGCGCACCCGGCGCGCCGACGACGAATCCTTCCTGCTGGAGACGCTGCAGCGCTTCGCGCACCGGTGTGCGGCTCACGCCGAGTCTCGTCGCGACTTCCGTTTCCACTACGCGGCTGCCGGGCGCGAGCAGTCCCTGAACGATCAGGTCGCGCAGCCGCTGATACACCTGCTCAGGTCGCGATCCGTGCGGCGCGTCCGCCGCGAGGTCGTCGTCGGGTGAGCGCGTGCCGCTTGCGAGCCGTGCGGCGGGGGTCCGACTCGAGGATGGTGATCGGCGGACGGTCATGGGCGGGCGGGTTCTGGTTCGCCCAATATATACGAATCTGCATGCAGGGCGTCCAATCATCTCTCCTTTCTTCGGGCGCGCTTCGGCTCACGTCACGAGGATGGATCGGTGCCGTGTGCAAGCCGAGCCATGCAGGGCGTCTCCCTGGCAACCCCCAACCGGCCAGGTCCGCCATGTCTTCCCCTTCGTTCAGAGCCGGCGCGCTGCTCGCGCTGGTCGCCTCATCCGCGCTGCTCGATCATTCCGTCGCCGATGCGCGGCGACTCGATTCCACCGTCGTCGTCGGCCGCGTCACCTCGAACGGACGTGCCGTTCCAGGCGCCTCGCTTTCCATCGCCGGCCGTGCGACATCTACCGTGAGCGCGAGCGATGGCCGCTACACGCTTACCGTCGCACGCGCCGGCCGCAGCGACCGCGTGACGCTGCTCGCGCGGCGGATCGGCTATGAGCCGTGGCAGCGTGCGGTCGATCTCAGGGGAGACACCGTGCGCGTGGACGTCGCGCTCGATCAGTCCGAGACGAGGCTCGAGGAGGTGGTGACCGCCAACGCACCGCGGGCGCGCGAAGCACAGCGTGCGGCGGCCGATAGCCGAAAGTCCGACGTCGTAGGCGCGACGGCCTCACCCGGCATCGCTGCTGCGCCGTCGACCATGGCCAAGGCGCAAGCTCGGTTCGACGGCTCGACCGTGCGGCCCGGGATCCGCCGCGCGCGGGAGCCGTGGAACACCGAGGCGTACGAGCGCATCGACGAGAATCCCTTCCGTCCCGTCAGCGTCGCGCCGCTTTCCACCTTCTCCGTGGATGTCGATCGCGCGTCGTACTCCAACGTGCGCCGCTTCCTCAATCAGGGCGCGCTCCCGCCCAAGGACGCCGTACGCATCGAGGAGCTGGTCAACTATTTCCCGTACGGTGATGCCGCGCCCTCGTCGAGAGACGTGCCGCTTCGCATCACCACCGAGATTGCGGCCGCGCCGTGGAACTCGCGGCATGATCTGCTCCGCATCGCGCTCCGTGCGCGCGAAGTCGACATGCGGCGCGCGCCCGCGGCGAACCTCGTCTTCCTCGTCGACGTCTCCGGCTCGATGCAGGGGCCGAACCGTCTGCCGCTCGTCAAGCAGTCTCTCGCGCTGCTGGTGAACGAGCTGCGCGAAGAGGATCACGTCGCGATCGTCGTCTACGCCGGCGCGGCCGGCCTCGCGCTGCCCTCCACGCCCGGCAGCGACAAGCAGCGCATCCTCGCCGCGCTGGAGCGGCTCGA
>DATEOG010000142.1:0-3662 GCA_035274345.1 Gemmatimonadaceae bacterium | reverse complement strand
TGCGCGCCCGCGGCCACTCCAAGGCGCCACATGGATCCCGCTCTCCCCCCAACGATTGGCGCCACCTACCGCGTGGAACGCCTGCTGGGCGAAGGCGGGATGTCCACGGTCTATCTCGCCACCGACCTGAAGCACGACAGGCACGTCGCCGTGAAGGTGCTGCGGCGTGAGCTCGCCGCTGCGGTCGGGGTCGAGCGATTTCGGCGGGAGATTCGAATCGCAGCCGGGCTCACGCATCCCCACATCCTTCCGCTGTACGATTCGGCCGCACCCGATGCTGGCGATGACGGTCCGTTCTACTTCGTCATGCCATTCATCGAGGGTGATACCCTGCGCGCGCGGCTGGAACGCGGGCGATTGGAGATAGGCGAGGCGGTGCGGATCGCGGCCGAGGTTGCCGATGCGCTGGACTACGCGCACCGGCTCGGCATCGTCCATCGCGACATCAAACCCGAGAACATCCTGCTGCTCGAGGGCCACGCGATCGTCACCGACTTCGGCATCGCGCACGCCGTCGGCGAGGCGGGAGCGGACCGGCTGACGAACACGGGGCTGATCGTGGGCACGCCGGCGTACCTGTCGCCCGAGCAGCTCGACGGCGCTTCGAAGATCGATGGGCGGAGCGACGTGTTCAGTCTGACAGCGGTCTTCTACGAGATGCTCACCGGTGACTCCGCCTTCGGCGCGGCGAGCACCGTGGCGACGATGGCGCGCGTCGCAGCCGGCCACCCGGTTCCCCTGGGAAGGCGGCGCGACGGCGTGCCGAGGGAGATCGTCGCCATCGTCGAGCGCGGGCTCGCCGTCGATCGCGAACGCCGCTTCCAATCCGCCGGCGAGATGGCGAACGCGCTGCGCGGGAATCACGTCGGACCGGCGTCGGGCGTCGTGTCGCCGCGACGGAGGGCGTGGATACGTCCGCTCGCCGCAGGCGCGATCGTCGCGGCGCTCGGGTCCGCGGCCGTGCTCGCCGTGCGAGCAGCGAGAACGAGCGAGACCAGGATTCCCGTGCTGGCGGTGCTTCCGTTCGCGACCGCGCCGGGTGACACTGCCAACGCGTATCTTGGCGTCGGGATCGCCGAGCAACTGCTGGATGCGCTCTCGGACGTCCCGGGGCTTCGCGTCAGGTCGCGCACGTCGTCGTTCGCACTCGGCCCGACGCCCAACGTGCAGGAGATCGGGCGGCGTCTGGGCGCCACGGCTGTGCTGGAAGGCAGCGTCACGAGGTCTGGCTCGACACTGCACGTGTCGGCGCGGCTGATCGATCCGGTGCGTGACGCGCCGATCTGGGCCGAGCGGTTCGATGAGCCGTTCTCCGGGGTGAGCGAGGTGCAGGAGAGCATCGCGCGCTCGATCGTCGAGCGACTGCGTGTCCGCCTGGCGAGCGACAGCGCGACGATCGTGCACCGCCGAAGCCGCAGCGCCGAGGCGCACGATCTCGTGCTCCGCGCTCGCTACCTGCTGCGCCGAACGCCGGACGGGACGCTCGCCGCGGTGCGACTGCTGGAGCGCGCAGCCGCTCTCGATTCGTCATACGCCGAGGTCCCAGCGGCGCAGGCGCAAGCCTATCAGATCCTCGCCGTCTTCTCCGATCAATCGCGGATTCCCGGCAATCGCGACGTGACGGCGGGTGACGCGCTCCTCCTCGCGCGACGTGCCGCGGCGCGCGCCGTCCACCTCGACAGCTCGAGTGCGAGTGCGCACACGGCGCTGGGCTCCGTGGTGTTCCGGTACGACTGGGATTGGACGCTCGCCGAGCGAGAGCTGCGCCGAGGGATCGCGCTCAATTCCTCCAACGCCGGCGCCTACTCCAACCTTGCCAGGCTCCTGCGGTCGATGGGGCGCTTCGACGAGTCGCGCCGGATGCTCGACCACGCCGTCGCCGTATCGGATGATCCGACCGCCGTGATGTCGTACGGCCGCATCTCCTACTTTCAGCGCGACTTCCCTCGCGCCGAGCGCGAGCTGCGCGACGTGGATAGGTCGGGGCGTCTGTGGCCGATCTGGTACGCCGACGCACTGACGGGGATGGGCCGACTCGGCGAGGCCGACTCGATCCTCGCCCTGCCCAGCGGGGATGTCGAGGACGCCGAGGCGCGTCTTCGCCGAGTGGTGCTGCTGGCAAGTCTGGGACGTCCGGACGCGGCGCGCACGCAGCTTCGGGACGCGGGTTCACGCGCCCGCGAATTCCCCACGCTCGCCGCAGCCGCGCTGGTCGCGCTCGGCGACACTGCGGCGGCGATCGCGGCGATCGAGCGGGCGGTGGCGGAGCACGACCCCTCCGTCGTCGACATCGCGGTGGATCCGCGTCTGGACGGGCTCCGCTCGCATCCGCGCTTCGCGAGCATGCTGCGCGAGTTGCACTTTCCCAACGTGCCTGTGCCCTGAAAAGTGAGCCGGGTGTTGGCCTTTGGTCTCATGGCACGGGGTGCTTGAACGCAGCAGTTTACTCGCGTCCGATGGTCGTTGGGGAACGGACCCATCGGGCTGTGGCACGGGTGAGGCATGGGCGTGGGAAGGGCGCAAGCCCTGGTAGTCGGAGTAATGTGCGGTGTGCCGTGTGGGGCACAGGGCGCCGTGCAATCCACTACCACCCACGTCCCATGTCGCTCCGTGCATCCTCGTGCGCGGCACGTCCACCAGGGCGCTTCTCTCCCGTTCGAGAAGGCTGTGCACACCTGCTTCTAAACGTCTGGACCGACTTGCGGCAATCTCCTCGAAGCACACTATGGGACCAAAGTCCCATGGTGGCTCCTACGGTGCTGCGCGCTATTCCCGGTGTGGTCTAGGCCGGTCGCTCCACGAGCTCGGCACGGCGACGCACCATGCCGAGAATCAGATCGCCGTCGAAGGGCTTTCTCAGAAAACCATCGGGACCCGTGCGCCGCGCCAGCTCGGCCGAGGAGATCTTGTCGTGACCCGTCATGAGGATCACGGGCATGTTCGCGTGGGTGACAGCGAGAATTTCCTGGAGGGCGAACCCGCTCTCCGCTCCGAGGTGCACGTCCAGCACGAGACAGGCAGGTGCTCCATCAGAGGCGATCGCGGCGAGAAAGTCGCTCGAACCGGCGAACGTCTCGACGACGATCCCCTCCGAGCGCAGCAGGCGCGCGAGCGAGCTTCGAATCGAAGGGTCGTCGTCAACCACCGCGATCCACCCACGCCGCCCGGTGGGGAAGCCATCCAGCCCAGCCTGTTGCTGATCCATCTCCGACGCTCCAGTCACGACGATGGCGTCGCGCCCAACGAGAGGAATGTTGACCGACTACTACACGCGACCAGCAGCTTCGTTCGCTCACTGGCCGACGGAGCGCCGCTTATGGGTATCATCTAGCAAAAACCGGACAAGCAAGAACGCCGATCAGCGCGTCACCAGCCGCGGAAACACGGCATGACCGACGACCCCGCCTCCGAAGCGCCGATCCTGCTGGTGGTGGACGACGACGAATCCGTTCGGCGTGCGCTGAGTCGTCTGCTCACGACCGAGGGGTACGCCGTGGAGACGTTCGCCACCGCCGCGGAGCTGCTCGAGCGCGAGCCGCTGACCGTGGCCGGATGCCTGATCCTCGACGTCCACCTGCCCGGGCTGAGCGGCCTCGAGCTCCACGACCTGCTCAGGTCCACGGGCATGGAGAAGGCGACGATCTTCATCAGCGGCGAGGAGG
>DATEOG010000141.1:0-5522 GCA_035274345.1 Gemmatimonadaceae bacterium | reverse complement strand
TATCGGCTCGCCGGCATGCCGATGGAGACGCCGATGAAGCTCGGCATGGCCGCCATCCTCGTCGGCCTGGTGGTGAGTCTCTACGGACTCATCCCGCGCAACGCCTCCGTCGCCGCCGAGCGGGTGGGCAAGATCCGCGTCAGCGCGCTCGACGACGCCCCGCTCACCGCGGCGCACTACGGGCTGCTCGTCACGATGATGCTCGCCGTCACGATCGACATCATGAAGCCGACGGCGCTCGCCTTCGTGATGCCGGGGATGACGACGGAGTACGGCCTCAAGGGACCGCTCAACCCCACGGGGCACATTCCCGTCGCGTACGTCGCGCTCTCCGGCATCGTCGGGACCGTGCTCGGCTCGTTCCTCTGGGGCTGGCTCGGCGACCGCATCGGCCGGCGTGCGTCGATCCTCTACGCCGGCATCGGCTTCATCGGCACGTCGATCTGCGGCGCGATGCCGACGTTCTCGTGGAATCTCGTGATGTGCTTCGTGATGGGGCTCGCCGTCGGCGGCATGCTCCCCATCTGCTATTCGCTCCTCGCCGAGGCCATTCCGGCGCGGCATCGGAGCTGGCTGATGATCCTCGTCGGGGCCGACATCGCCGGCGCGTACATCGTCACGAGCTGGATCGCCGTCGCGCTCGTGCCCACCTACAGCTGGCGCATCCTCTGGCTGATCGGGCTGCCGACGGGAGTGCTGTTCGTCCTGCTCAACCACTGGATCCCCGAGTCGCCGCGCTTCCTGCTCGCCAACGCGCGCGACGAGGAAGCACATGCGGTGATGAAGCGCTTCGGCGCCGTCATCGTGCAGCAGCCGAATACCGAGCTCGAGGTCGAGTCGCGCGTGCAGAGCCGGTGGTCGCAGCTCCTGCGCGGCGAGCTGCTCTGGCTCACCGCCATCGTCGGCGTGCTTGCCCTCGGCTCGGGGCTCGTGCTGTTCGGCTTCAACCTCTGGATCCCGTCGAACCTGCGAAAGCTCGGCTTCACCGACGCCGACACCATCCTGCGCAACGCGGCGCTCATCGGCTTCCCGTTGACCTTCGTCGTGGCGTGGATGTACGGCTTCTGGAGCAGCAAGAAGACGATCATCGTGCTCACCGCGCTCACGTCGGCGGCGCTGTTCGGCTTCGTCTTCGCCGGCAACGCCGTCGTCCAGAACCGCAGTCTGCTCTACGTGCTGCTCGTCATCCCGATCTGGGGGATCAACTCCGTCGTCGCCGTACTGTCGGTGTACGCGGCGGAGATCTACCCGACGCGCGTGCGCTCGCGCGGCTCCGGCTTTGCCGCGGGCGCGAGCAAAGCCGGAGGGGTGGCGATCATCGCGCTGGTGGCGTTCGGCATCGCCGCGCCGTCGATCGCGACCGTCGCACTGATCGGCGCGATCCCCATGGCGCTCGCCGTCCTGCTCGTGTCGTTGCGCGGCGTGGAGACGCGTCAGCGACGATTGGAGGAGATCACGGCGGAGGAGCTGGGAAGCGCGGTCGGTGTGCTGAATCCGTGACTCGTGCGGCTCCTTCGACTCGGGACCGAAGTCTCCGAATCCTCGCCCTGATTCTCCCCATCACGATCGGTAGCGCCTGCGCATCGATGACGGGGCGTTCGAGCGTGACGCGGGACTATGCATACGCGCGCGCACGCGATTCGATCGTCGTTGCGGTGAGCACCCGCGGTCGCTCGGGCGACGAGCTCCGCCGCGCGCTCGAGTCGGCCGTCACGCGTGCCGCGGGTCAGGAGGGATGCGAGCCCGGGCCGATTCAGCTTCGGGAAGATCGCGACCCTCGGCTCGCCGGCGATGCCGTCGCCTATCTGAAGCCGCCCCGTGCCGTTGGCGTCGCCTCCTGCGCCGCTCGCTGACCCGCCGTCACCGCGAAGCGCCCGCTACCTGCGGCTCCAGCTCCCAGAGCACGTTCACGATCACCCACCGTCCGTTGCTCTTCGCGATGTGCAGGTAGTCCACCCACGTCGCGGCCTGCACGCGCACGCTTGCCGCGTTGCCGTACACGTCGAGGATGCGCACGTCGCTCTTCCGCTGGCCGGCCGGGATGTCGGTGCCGCCGCCACGCCGCGTGCTCGTCACCAGCGTCATCGCGCTCTGCTGGCCGAGCCGGCTACGGCCTCGCGCATCGGTCTCCACGATGCGCTTCGCCAGCTCGGGATGCAGTGCGCGCTCCATCCGCGCCGCGTCGCCGGCGTACCAGCCCTCGATGTAGTCCAGCGCCGTCGCGCGGATCGCCGCCGAGTCCGCGGCGCTCTGTGCCGACGCGAGCCGAGCCGGCCCCGCGAGGAGAATCAGTACCGTGAGTAGACGTCGCATCCCCCGTGCTCCGATCCATGGTGGGTGTCGCGCATCAGCGCGCACGATCACCATCGATGCGGCATCGCTCGCACACAATCTCGGAGTGACGAACCCACACCTCGCGGTGACGCACTGCCCATAGCACCCGATCACCCGCGAGCAGCCGTCGTCGCGCCGCGGATTCAGTCGCGCCGCGGTTTTCACGCGGAGGCGCGGAGGCGTGGAGAACGGCTTTCCAGGTCGGGAAGTACGAGGCGCTGCACCGCTCCTCTCCATCCACGACATCAAAGGTCTTTCATGGTCTGGCTGAGGGATCTCTGCACTACGCTCCGCGCCTCCGCGTCCGTGGCGATCGTGGCGTGCCAAGGCGCCGCACACCGCGCCTCCGCGTGAGATCCCGGCGGTAGTGGCCCGCTCGGACCTCCGGCCCCCCGGACCCCCCGACCCCCGGACTCCAGGCTACCGCAACATCACCAACACCTTCTCGCTGTATCCTCTGCTGGTCTCCACCCGCGCGCCGCTTCGCATCTGCAGCCGGTACTCCCCGTGCCCCAGCGGCTCCGCGCGCACGACACGGGCTACGTTCACGATCGCCGACCGGTGCACGCGCACGAACGTAGCGGGATCGAGCCGCGCCTCGAGCGCCTTCATCGTGTGCCGTACCAGGTGTATCCGTCCTCCGGCGTGCAGCGCGGCGTAGTTCCCCTCCGCCTCCACCCACTCCACCTCGCCGACATCCACGAAGTGGTAGCCACGAGGCGTGCGCACAAGGAATCGGCGCATTGGCGGCAGATCGGAGCGCAGCTCGCCGAGCACGGCATCCACGTCCGCGTGCCGCTCGGGTGCATGTCCCGAGCGTAGCCTTGCCTCCAACCGCGCGATCGTCCGGTCGAACCGACCTCGGTCGATCGGCTTGAGCAGGTAGTCGGCGGCGCTCACGTCGAACGCGCGCAGCGCGAACTCGTCATACGCCGTGACGAATACGATCGCCGGTCCTGCCTGGCTTTCGTCTCCGGCGATCGCATCGGCGACCTCCAGCCCGTCGAGCCCCGGCATGCGGATGTCGAGGAAGACGACCGACGGCCGATGCTCGAGGATCGCGTCCACCGCCTGCGGCCCCGTGCGGCACTCCGCGGCGATCGTCCAGCCCGCGTGCCGTGCGAGCAGTTGGCGCAACCGCTCGCGCGCCAGCGGCTCGTCGTCCGCGATCACGACGGCGTGCGGCGTGTCGCGCCCGTCCTCCGTCACGGCGTGAAGCGAAGCGGGAGCCCCAACGCTGCCTCCATTCCTCCCTTCATGTGCGGCGTGAGTCGCAGCTCGGCGCGCTCCCCGTAGAGTGCCGCGAGGCGAGCCCGCGTGTTGGCGAGCCCGATCCCCAGACCGTCGCGCGCACCGTGCGCCTCCCCCGACCCGTTGTCGCGCACGGAGAGCAGCAGTCGATCGCCCTCGCGAGCTGCCTCGATCTCCACGCGACCAGGTCCGTCGAGGCGGCGCACGCCGTGCTCCAGCGCGTTCTCCATCAGCGGCTGCAGCACGAACGTCGGTACGAGTGCGGCATCGAGCTCGGCCGGCACGTGGCGATGCACCGTGAGCTGGTCGCCGAACCGTGTGCGCATGATGCTCACGTACTGGTCGAGGAAGCCGAGCTCCTCGCGCAGCGTCGTCTCGTGTCGCGCGTCGCTGCGCAGCGCGTGGCGAAGCAGGTCGCCAAGCTGCGTCAGCATCGCGTCCGCGGCGTTCGCGTCGCGGTGCACGAGCGTCGTCGCCGCGTTGAGCGCGTTGAACAGGAAGTGTGGGTGCAGCTGTGCGCGCAACGCATCGAGCTGCGACTCGCTGAGCTGCGCGCGGAGCGCCAGCGCCTGTGCCTCGCGCTCCTGGAACCGTCGGTAGAACTCCACCGCGTGCAGCACGCCAATCACCGCCCAGAAGATCATCGCTTCGCTGATGACGTTGCCGGCGAGCGCGCTTCCGAGCGTTCGTTGCGCGCCGAAGAGCCACCGCTGCAGCGGCACGGTGAGCGCGTACTTGGCGATCGCAAAAGCAACCGTCGCCACCAGGTAGAGCGGCAGCCGACCGGCCCATGAAGCTCGCTCCAGCGGCGCACGGCGCACGAGCCAGAGCAGCGGCGGGATGAATAGCGCGCAGGTGTACCAGTCGAGCAGCCCCCACGCGAGGAGGCTCGGCCAGTTTATGAGCTGCCCGCGATAGGAGAGCGACAGCGCGGACTGCGTCGTGGCGAGCAGCGCGAGCGCCGTCCACGCCCCGAAGCCGACGAGCCAGAGCTTCCGGCTCGATGGCGCCGGCAGTATCGAGCGTTCGCGCCGCTGCTCCGCCCGTGCGGCGCTCGACGCTGCCACCACTCCTTCCATGCGGCGAAGATAGGCCGAGGTTGACGACTCGTCACGACGGTGGGACGAAGCGGCCCGTGCCGGGGGCCGTTCGCCGGCCGGTCATTCGCTCGGGTGAAGCAGATGCATCGCCATAGACCGCGTAGGGCCGCCACCATCTGGTGCTGGAATTCCCAGACTCGTCCGCGCCGGCGCGAGCGCGCGCGGTTGAAGGGCGCGTCCTGCGTGCTGGCGCAGGAAGCGCACGGTTTGCGCCCACGCACGCGTCGCCTCCGTCTCGTTGAACACGCCGTCGCGGTTCCAGGCGAAGAATCCGTGCGCCGCGGTGTAGTCGATCCGCTCGATCGGCGTGTTCTGCGCGCGGAGCGCCGCCTCGAACCGCTCGACGTCCGCGAGCGGCACCCACTGGTCCGTCGTCGCTCGCTGAAAGAGCACCGGCACCCGGATGTACGAGACCACGTCGAGTGGCGCACGGTGTTGTACGTCGGACATCGCCACTGGCGCGTAGAACGCCACGACTGCACCGACGTCGGGCAGCTGCGTAGAGAGCAGCAGTGCGTTCCATCCGCCGCCACAGAAGCCGAGCAGCGCCACGCCTCCCGGCTCCACGTCGGGCTGCCGGCGCAGGTAGTGGATCGCCGCCTGCACGTTGCGGACGAGGCGCGGCTCTCGGAACTCGCGCGCCATCGTGGCGTTCACCGAATCACCCGGTGTCCGGCGCGCGTCCGCCCACGTTGCGTTGTGCGGCAGGAAGTGGAACACGTCCACTGCCAGCGCCACGAAGCCGGCTTCGGCGAGCATCGCCGTGGTGCTCGCGATGTACGGCTCGGTGATCCGGTTCGCGTGGAGCACGATCACAGCGGGATGCCGTCCGTTCGC
>DATEOG010000140.1:0-10617 GCA_035274345.1 Gemmatimonadaceae bacterium | reverse complement strand
CTAACCAGCAGGGCGGCGAGCGGAACAAGTTGCGACTGCATACTCGCGCCTTGCCTGTGGCATGGCCTCTGCGCGAAGAGGCGCGGGGAAGTCGAGCACACAACCGCTGGTGGAGAAGTTCCATGCGTCGATTCTGGATGGCCGCGCTGCTGTGCGCCGGTATGGTCCCCCCACGCGCGCTTTCGGCTCAATCGCCGGTGAGAGGCGTGAACGCCGTGCGCCTCAGGCTCGAGAAGGTCGATCAGGTTGCCCTCGACTTTGGCGTGGATACTACTGCGTTGCGACGCGACGTGATTCAGCGATTGGCGGCAGGCGGCATCTCGGTGACGCAGGAGACCGGCAGACCGGAGCTGACGATTGGGGTACGCGTGCCGAAGTCCCTGGCGCCCGTTGATCCCGGGCTTCTGCTCATCAGCATGCGGCTGGTCGAGACGGAGACGACGGGTTCACATCGAGAGCTTTGGAATGGCTCCGGTCGTGCGACGCGATTCGGGACGTACGGCAGTTTGCGCTTGCTGGTGCCGCAACAGGTTGCGCGCGGAGTAGACGAGCTTGTCGCGGCACACCGCGGCACGTGACGCGCTCATTGCCCGGCAGCGCGCGAGCACCCCGAACTCGCGGCTCGACAGCGGTCAAACGCGCATCACGTCCTCGCTGAACGCCTCTACGGTCGTTCAGCGACGGGCTCGTGCTCCAGCTTCGGCTCGTTCCTCGATGCACTCGGAATCTCGCCCGCCGCGTCCGAAGCGCGCCGCTTGGCCTGCTTGAAGATGAACTCCGGCGCGAGCGCGACACCGAGCAGCGTCACCGGCAGGATCTGCTGCGCCTGAATGAGGAACGCAACCGCGATGGCCTGGTTCTGGTCCACGCCGAAGGCTGCGGCCGTCGCCGCATACGCCGCCTGAAATACGCCGACGTTGCCCGGCGTCGCGCGCAGCGCGAAGCCGAGGTTCACGGCCAGCAGCGCCGCGATGGTCGCGACGAGTGACATCGGAAGATTCGCCGCCCGCGCGGTGAGCTGATACGTGGCCACCTGGAGCGCCCAGGCGAACACGCTCAGCCCCACGGCGGCGATGAATCGCGGACCGCTCGACACCTGGCTGATCGTGCGAATGACGCGCCCGCCGTATTGCTTCACACGACCGTGCCAGCTCGACGGTTTGGGGCCCACGGTGGTCTCCACGACGTCGGGGCGCCGGAGAAGCCACACGAGCAAGCCGATCATCGCGATCAGCACGATGACGGCGAACGGCTTCACGCGCTCGAGCGAGCTGGGAAGCTGGAGGAAGGTCGCGGCCAGCGAGAGAAGGATCACATAGCCAACCAGCTCGAACAATCGCTCCAGTGCGAGCGTCGCGAGCACCTTTGCACTCGCCACGTGCGCCGCGCGGGACACGAACACCACGCGAGCCGCCTCGCCGCCGTTCGCGACGAGCACGTTGTTCAGTCCTGCTCCGGCGAAGGTGGCGCGGAGCGCCAACGGCAGCGACGCGGCACCGATCGGCCGGAGGAAGACCCACCAGCGAACGCCCTTCACGACGATGGAGACGAGATTCACGACCGCCGCGCCGAGCAGCAGCGGTAGGGACGCGGACTGCATCGTACGCCACGTGTCGTGCCAGTTCACCTTGCGGGCGAACAGCACGAGCATGACGAGGATCAGCCCGGTGAGCCCCAGGCGGAGCGTTCGGGCGACGACGGGCTTCATGAGCGAACCGCTCCGGTCAGTCCGGGAGGGTCGTGAAGCGAAATCCGCGCCCGCGGAGCCCGTCGAGGATGGCTGGCAGGGCCTCCGCCGTCTGGAGGCGGTCGCCGTCGGGGTCGTAGCCGTCGCCGTCGTGCAGGAGCAGGATGGAGCCCGCATGCATCCCCGCGAGCGTGCGCTCGGTGATGACCTCGGCGCCGGGCCGCTCGGAGTCCCACACTCCGAGCGACCACCCTACGGTGCGCTGGCCGAGTGACGCGGCGATCGGCGTCACCCACGGACTGCGGAAGCCGTGCGGCGCGCGGAAGTGCCGCGGACGCACACCCGACGCGCGGACGATCTGCTCGGTGCCGCGCGTGAGATCGTCGCGCACGTAGCCGGGCGATCGACGATGCAGCTTTCGATGGAAGTAGCCGTGGTTCCCGAGCTGATGACCGTCGAGAGCAGCGCGTCGCACCAGCTCGGGCCAGCGTTCGGCGTGTCGGCCGAGGACGAAGAACGTCGCGCGTACACCCTCGCGGCGAAGCACCTCGAGGATCCGTGGCGTCGCGCGCGGATTGGGACCGTCGTCGAAGGTGATGCTCACCACCGGCTCGTCGCCGGGCAGACGGGTGAGCACGGGCCCGAAGACCGAGCTGTTCCGATGCCACGCGCCGTGCGCCGCGAGACCTGCGGCAGCAAGGCCCGCGACATACGGGCCAATCATCGCCGTGCCGCGCCCTGTCCGAGCACGGAGTGATACACGTCGAGCACGCGCGACGTGACGCGTGGCCAGCCGTACTGCACGGACTCGTGGCGGCCCGCGGTGCCGAGCTGGATGCGCATGCTCTCGTCGTCGAGCAACTGCACGAGCGCGTCGGCGAGTGCGTCGCGATCGCCGCAAGGCGTCATGAGCGCTTCACGGCCGTGCTTCACGACGTCGCGGAAGCCGAGGATGTCGGAGCAGACGATCGGCGTGGCACAGGCCATGGACTCGAGCAGTGTGATGCCGAACGACGCCTTGGTCGTGGGGCAGGCGTAGATCGAGCTGTGGGCGTAGTAGCTCGGCCGCTCCTCGAGGACCGCGCCGACGAACGTGATGTCCTCGTCACCGCGCGCCTGCTTGTAGTAGTGCTCGCGGAGTGGTCCGTCGCCCACCACGATGAGCTGTGCCTGGCGGCGCTTGCCCTTCACCTTCCGGAACGAATCGATCAGCGTGCTCAGTCCGTTGCGCGGATCGAAGCGGCCCAGGAAGAGAATGGACGGCACGTCCTTGCGGATGGCCGGCGGCGCGCCGACGCTCGGATGAAAGACGTCGGTGTCGATGCCGTTGGGGATGATCTGCCACGGTGCGCTGAAGTACCGCTTCAGTGTGACAGTCGTCGAGTGCGACACGCAAATCGCCGCCTGAAGCATCTCGAGGCGGCGCCGAAAGAAGTCGTTGAGGAAGTAATAGGTATTCGAGCGCTCCAAATACGTGTGGAAGGTTCCCACGACGGGCGCGTCCGACTCCTCGATCGCCAACAGCGGCAGGATCGGCGTGAGCGGAGAGTGCACGTGGACGATGTCGTAATGTCCGCGGTGGAGCACCTTCCGCATCTGGCGCCGCAGACCGAGGCCGACGGTCACTCGCGCCTGTGAGCCGTTCATGTACACCGGCTGACTACGTCCGAGCCGGATGACGTGGGGCTGGGCCTCGGCACCCGGGATGTTCGAGGTGATGATGTCCACGTGGTGCCCGCGACGACGCGCCTCGCGTGCGAAGAAATGCACGTGCTCGCAAATGCCGCCGAGGTGTGGATAGTAGTACTCCGTCACCAGGGCGATGCGGAGTCGACGATCGTCGTGCACCTCTGGAAGCGCCGGAAGATTGGGGAGGGCAGGTCGGCGCCGGAGTGCGGCTAGGGAAGACGGAAGGGTCACGAGCGGCATGGGCAACTGGTCGGTCGAACGACACGCGACACTGAAGCATGAAACAAGGTCGAGCCCATTCGCATGAAGGGAATCTCACGCTCCTGGGCTCCTTTCCGTGCTCACCGCAGGTCAGCTGCGGCGTTGCACGCTTCTGCCTTCCGTGACGGCCACCGAAATAAGTCTCGGCGCCCGGAGCGGGTCAAGGCGGGGTGATCCGAGCGCACCGAATTGGCAAAACGCAGGCCGTCCTGGGCTGGAAGCGCACGCCTTCACGACGTAGGCGCGCGAACTTTGTTTCACGGCGTGCCGTCAGGGCACGATCAGCAGCCGCACCCGTAGCGCAGCTTGTCCGGATCGGTCGGCGGCGGCGTGGGATAATCGCCCGAGAAGCAGGCGTGACAGAAGCCGTCGGGACCGCCCGGTACCGACTCGAGCATGCCATCGAGCGAGAGGTAGCCGAGCGAATCGACGCCGAGCGATGCACGAATCTCCTCCAGCGTGTTATTGGCGGCGATCAACTCCTCGCGGCTCGGCGTGTCGATCCCGTAGTAGCACGGCCCGGTGACGGGGGCCGAGCTGACACGCATGTGCACTTCCGCCGCGCCGGCACCGCGCACCAGCGATACGAGTCCCCGCGTCGTGGTCCCGCGCACGATCGAGTCGTCGACCATCACGACACGCTTGCCTTCGAGCACTTCGCGCACCGCATTGTACTTGAGCCGCACCTTTGCGTCGCGCGTCGCCTGCGTGGGCTGGATGAAGGTTCGGCCGACGTAGTGATTGCGAATCAGCGCGAGCTCGTACGGCAGTCCCGATTCCTCGGCGAATCCGATCGCGGCGGAGTTCGAGGAGTCCGGCACGCTGAACACGAGCTCCGCGCCGGGCGCCGGGCACTCGCGGGCCAGTCGACGGCCCAGCTCGCGACGTGCGCGGTCGACCGAGCCACCGAAGATGCGGCTATCCGGACGGGCGAAGTACACGTGCTCGAACACGCACCGCTTGAGCTCCTTCCGCTCGAAGGGAAAGATCGAGCGCTCGCCCTCGCCGTCGACGGCAATGATCTCGCCCGGCTGCAAGTCCCGTTCGTACGTGGCGCCCACGATGTCCAGCGCGCACGTCTCGGAACCGAACACGCGGGTGCCGTTGAGCCGGCCCATCGCCAGCGGGCGCCAGCCGCGCGGGTCGCGCGCGGCAAGCAGGGTATCACCGAGGATCGCCACGAGGCTGTACGCGCCTTCGACGCCGGCCAGCGCGTCGGCGAGACGCTCCTCGGGCCGCTGCGCCGTCGATCGCGCCAGCCGATGTACGATCACCTCGGAGTCCATCGACGAGGCGAAGATCGACCCGAGCTCCTCGAGCTCGACCCGGAGCTCACCGGCGTTCGTGAGGTTGCCGTTGTGCGCGAGCGCGATGTGTCCGCCGCGCGAAGACGCGAGCACCGGCTGCGCGTTCTCGATCGAGGAGGAGCCCGTCGTGCTGTAACGCGTGTGACCGATGGCCATCGTTCCCTGGAGCGCGTCGAGCTGGGTGTGCGCCATGTCCGACACGAGTCCCATGCTGCGAACGCTGCGAGCGATGCCGTTGTGCTCGACCGCGACCACTCCGGCCGATTCCTGGCCGCGGTGTTGAAGCGAATACAGCCCGAGCTTGGTGAGCGTGACCGCGTCCGGCGTGTTCCGAACACCAAAGATGCCGCACATATGAATCAGACCTGCGAGTCGGAGGCGAATGCCACGTCCTGCGCGGACGCGGTGCGCTGCATGATGCGCGGGATGGCTTCGTGGTACGAGTCGGCCAGCGCCGACACGGCGACGGAAAGCGTCGAGCCGCCGATGGCGATGGTGAATGGCATCGACGACGACGTCACCTCGCCGATCTGGCGCGCGGGAACATCATGTCTCGCCGCGATCGCCAACACCGCGTCCGGGTCCGGAGTAGAGAGGATGACCCGACCCTGTGCTTCGCCGAAGAGCAGGGCCCGGCGCGGCAACGAGCGCCACGCCGAGAGATCGATCTGAGCGCTCGTCGGCTGCGCGCGGTCCATCATCACGCACTCCGCGAGCGCGACGGCCAGTCCACCGTCGGCGCAGTCGTGTGCGGAGCGCACGGTGCCATCCCGGATGGCTTCGAGCAATGCCGCGATGATGGCACGCTCGCGGGCAAGATCGCAGCGCGGCGGACGACCGGCGACCTCGCCGTGCACCCGCGCGAGGTACTCGCTGCCTCCCAGCTCATCCGAATTCTCTCCGAGGAGCACGATCGCATCGCCGGGAGTCGTAAAGGCAGAGCGCGTGATGTGCACGAGCGAGTCCACCAGTCCGACCATCCCGATGACGGGCGTGGGATACACCGCGCCGGTCGGATTTTCGTTGTACAGCGAGACGTTGCCTCCTGTAACCGGAGTGCCGAGCGCCTCGCAGGCCTCCTTCATCCCGGCGACCGCCTCGCGGAGCTGGAAGTAGACCTCCGGCCGCTTCGGGTTGCCGAAGTTCAGGTTGTTCGTGATGGCCATCGGCCGCCCACCGGCACACGCGACGTTTCGCGCGGCCTCCGCGACCGCGATGCGCGCGCCCTCGCGGGGATCCAGGTAGGCGTACCGGCCATTGCAGTCCGTCTTCAGCGCGATCGCGCGGTCGGTGCCGCGAATGCGAACGACCGCCGCGTCGCCACCCGGTCCGATGACGGTGCCGGTGCGCACGGTGTGATCGTACTGCTGGAACACCCAGCGTTTGCTCGCGATCGTCGGCGACGTGAGGAGACGGTCCAGCGTCCAGCGCGGGTCGGACTCCTCCGCGAGCTCGGGAATGGCGTGCACGTCGCGCTCGCGTCGCGCCCGGATCTCGTCGCTTTCCCGCGCGTCGGGCTCGTACGTCGGGCAGTCGGTCACGAGGCGGATTCCGGGGAATTCGGCGACGACACGATCCCCCTCCGTGACGCGATAGACGGGCTCGGCGATCACCTCGCCGATGACCGCCGCCGTCAGATCCCATTTCTCGAGGATCGCCCGCACGTCCTCTTCATGACCCTTGAGAGCCACGACGAGCATGCGCTCCTGCGACTCGCTGAGCAGCAGCTCGTACGGCGTCATGCCCTCCTCTCGTGCAGGCACGAGAGCCGTATCGATGGTGACGCCGACGTCGCCGCGCGCCGCCATCTCCGCCGAGGAGGACGTGAGGCCGGCCGCACCCATGTCCTGGATGGCGACGATGTGGCCACTGCGAATCAGCTCGAGCGATGCCTCGAGCAGCAACTTCTCGGTGAACGGATCGCCCACCTGCACGCGCGGACGCTTCGCGTCACTTGCCTCCGAGAGGTCCTCCGACGCGAACGATGCGCCGTGAATGCCGTCGCGACCGGTGCGCGCGCCGACCGCGATGATCGGATTGCCGACCCCCTGTGCAACGGCGAGCATGAGCTCCTCCTCGCGCAGGAGTCCGACGCACATCGCGTTGACGAGCGGATTGCCCTCATACGCGGGATCGAACACGACCTCGCCCGCGACGGTCGGGATGCCGACGCAGTTGCCGTAGTCGCCGATTCCCTTCACGACGCCGGCGAACAGGTAGCGAACCCTCGGGGAGTCGAGCGACCCGAATCGGAGCGAGTTGAGCAGCGCGATCGGCCGCGCGCCCATCGTGAAGACGTCGCGCAGGATGCCGCCGACCCCCGTGGCCGCACCCTGGTACGGCTCGACGGCGGACGGATGGTTGTGCGACTCGATCTTGAACGCGACCGCCATCCCGTCGCCGATGGCGATCACACCGGCGTTCTCACCAGGTCCCTGCAGTACGTACGGCGCCTTGGTCGGCAACGTGCGCAGCAGCGGCCGTGAATGCTTGTACGAGCAGTGCTCGCTCCAGAGTGCGCTGACGATCCCGAGCTCGGTGAACGTCGGAGAGCGTCCCAGCATGGCGACGAGCCGGTCGTACTCGTCGCTGGTGAGACCGTGCTCGGCGATGAGCGCGGGGGTGATCTGTGGATCGCCTGGGCGAGCGGTGACGGTCACGGAGCCTTGGTGGCGGGTTTGGGAGTGGGAGCGGGGCTGATCCTGGCTGGATTGTTCGGAATCGAGGGTCGCACGTCGTTCGCCTCGGCGGGCGGCTTCATGCGAACGGACCCGGACGAGGATTTCGCCGCGCCGGCGGAAGACGCTCGGTCAGCGGCGTCCTTTGCCGAGATGGGAGCGGGCGAGCTGCTCTTTCCGGTGTACCGCCTCGACGAGGAGCGGAAGATCGCGTCGACCACCGCATCGTTCTTCAGAATCACGAGATCGTTCATGCCACACTCCTTGCCGCACGAGTTCTGATAAAACAGGTAGCGGAAGTCGGCGACGGTTCGCTCGGTCGTGGGCGCGCCGAGCGCCGCGACGACTTTGGCGCGGGACATCCCCGGCGAGATCGTGCCGGTACCCTGCGCTCCTGCCACAACGGCGTTCGCGAGCAGTGTCAGTGTGATCAGCAGGCGCATCATGCGCTCCTCGTCAGACGGCGACGCGTTGGAGGATCGATTCGAAGAGCGGCAGCCCGTCGGCCGAGCCGAGGAGAGGGTCCACTGCGCGCTCCGGATGGGGCATCATGCCGAGCACGTTGCCCGCTCCATTGAGGATACCCGCGATGTCGCGCATCGAGCCGTTCGGATTGTATGCCTCCTCCGCTTCGAGCTCGCTTGGCGCGTAGCGGAAGACGATTCGCCCCTCGCCCTCCAGCCAATCGAGCGTCTCGTCGTCGGCACTGTAGCGTCCGTCGCCGTGCGCGATGGGCAGCACGATGGACTGGCCCCTGTCGTAGCGCGAGGTGAACAGCGAGTCACTCGATTCCACGCGAAGGTGAATCGGCGCGCAGACGAACTTGAGCGACGCGTTACGGAGCAGGGCACCAGGCAGCAGGCCCGCCTCGCACGCGATCTGGAAGCCGTTGCAGATGCCGATGACGGGACCACCGCGATCGGCGTGCTGCACGACCTCCTGCATGATGGGACTGAAGCGCGCGATTGCGCCGGGCCGCAGGTAGTCGCCGTAGCTGAAACCACCCGGCAGGATGACGACATCGCTGCCCTGCAGGTCGTGATCCTTGTGCCACAGCAGCACGGCCTCTTCGCCGAGCGTCTCGACGACAGCCTGGTAGGTGTCGTAGTCGCAGTTCGAGCCGGGGAAGGTGACGATGCCGAACTTCATGAGGCAGTCACCTCCGCGATCTCGTAGTCCTCCGTGACCGGATTGGCGAGCAGTCGCTCGCACATCTCGCGCGTCTGGCGCCGTGCCGTATCCTCGTCGGCGGCGTCGACGTCGAGCACCAGATGTCGCCCGACGTGTACCGCGGAGACGCCGCCGAATCCGAGCGTGTGCAGCGCGTCAGCGACCGCCTTGCCCTGCGGATCGAGAAGTCCACGGCGAGGAACGACCTGCACTGCGACGCGATATCGGCTCATTCGTTGTTGTCGGTGAATGGTGTCGAGGCTGGGGGCGCCGCCGGAGGCCTGGTGACGGGCTCGGACGGCGGCGATGACGGAGTCGCCGGCGCTCGTGGCGGCTCGATGCGCAGCTCGTCGACCTCGGAGCGCGATGCCAGCGGCCGACTCTCGAAAGCGTTGCTCTCGCCTGGTTCGTCCCGTGGGGCGTCGTCGAACTCTTCGGATTCGCTCGAGTCCGCGCCATCGGCACCGCCGTTCGACTCGCCCGAGTCGACCGCGGTCCGATCACGCTGTCCGCGACGCCGACGACGCTTTCTCTTGCGCGTGGGGCCGGCGTCGCTCGCGGAGCGTTCGACGCCTTCGCCCGGCGTCGCGACCTCGTCTTCCGTGCGCACGACGCTCAACACGGGTGTCACGAGGGGGGCCTCGGTCACGGTGCCACCGAGCGTGATCGCGCCGACGCCGCTATCCGGCGCATCCTGGGCAGGGGCCGATGCCGCGCGTCCCTCTCGCTCGCGGCGCTTGTCGCGCTTTTCCCGCTTCTCGCGGCGCGCGGCGCGATCCGCGTCCGAGCGCTCAGCGCGAGAAGCGCGATCGGCCGAGGACGCGCGATCGCCGGCAACCGCGCGGTCGGCGCCTCCTCCGGTGCGAGGCGCATGCCCCGACTCGGCTCGCGAGGATCGCTCGGTACGGGTGGCCACGGCAGACCGCTCGGGTCGCTCGATCCGGTCGCGCCGAGCACGCTCGCGCTCCACGTGCACGGGACGAGGCTCGCGCTCGGACTGCCGCGTCGCGTGCACCTGCGAGTCCATCGGACCGAAGGCGTCCTCCTCTTCGTCCTCGTCGTCCTCCCCCTCGGAGAGGTCGTACGGAATCGTCGGCTGCCGCCGCTCGAACAGTCCGGAGAATACCCAGCGGATCGGTCCCCATGCGACGTAGCACAGCGCCGCGGGGAAGAAAAACTCCAGTCGGCGCGTCGCGAGCAGCGTCATCGAGCCGAGGAGGAGCAACGTCGCTCCGATCGCGCGCAGGCTGCGGAAACCCGTGCGCGGAAACACCGGATACGGGATGTTGCTGATCATGAGGAACGCCAGAGCCGCCATGAGGAAGCGCAGCAGGACGTGCCACTTCAGGTTGGCGATCGCGCCGTAGTTGTACAGCCACGACTGGCTGAACCAGTAGTAGGACGCGAGTGTGATGCCGGCGGCCGGACTCGGCAGCCCCTGAAAGTACGTCTTCGCCGTTCCCGCCTGCTCGATGTTGAACCGCGCGAGCCGCATCACCGCGCACGCCGAGAAGAGGAAAACGGAAAGCCAGTCCCAGCTCGTCTGATTGAAGACGGCGAAGTACATGATCAGCCCGGGCGCGAGCCCGAACGTGATCGCGTCCACGAGCGAGTCGAGCTCCTCGCCGAACTGCGTCCCGGCATTGGTCGCGCGAGCGACCTGGCCGTCCAGCGCATCGCACGCGCCGCCGAGCAGCACGTACACGCCCGCCTCGACGAAATCCTGGCGTGAGGCGGCAATGATGGCGAAGATGCCGAAGAACAGGTTGCCGAGGGTGAGCCCGCTGGGGAACAGGATCACGGCGCGCCGCATGCTGGGGCGCCG
>DATEOG010000139.1:0-3591 GCA_035274345.1 Gemmatimonadaceae bacterium | reverse complement strand
AAGGCGAACGGCTTGGTGACGTAGTCGTCCGCGCCGCTGCGGAGCGTCGTGACCTTGGCGTCGACCGCGTCCTGCGCCGTGAGCACGAGCACGGGACGCTCGAAGCCCTTGGCGCGGAGGGAGTGCAGGACCTCCGTGCCGCTCTTCGTCGGCAGCCGCATGTCGAGGATGACGAGATCATAGGCCTCGGAGCTCGCGCGCTCTTCCCCCTCCTGCCCGTCGGCGACGAGATCGACCGCCCAGCGGTGTTCCTCGAGCCCGCGCTTCACGTACTGTCCCACCGTGGGGTCGTCTTCGATCACGAGAATGCGCATGCGCTAGTCGACCCCGCCCGGCCGACGGAAGCCATACTCGCGGATCTTGCGGTACAGCGTCTTGGAGCTGATCCCGAGCGCGCTGGCGGCGCGTCCCTGGTGCCAGCTGGTCTCGTGCAGGACGGATTCGATATGCCGTCGCTCCAGCTCCGCGAGGGAGATCGCCGGCGCCGGCGCGCGCTCGACTGCATCGGCCGACGGGATCTGCAGCGACAGATCCGACGCCCTGATCTGCGGGCCTTTCGCGAGTAGCACGGCGCGCTCGATGACATTCTTGAGCTCACGGACATTGCCCGGCCACGGATATCGACCGAGCAGCTCGAGGGCGTCGGGGGCGAGCGCGGGGGGATTGGCGCCGCCGAACTGCTGGAGAAAGCGCCGCGCGAGCAGCGAGATGTCCACCGCGCGATCTCGGAGTGCGGGAAGCTCGATCGCGATGGTGTTGACGCGATAGAAAAGATCGTCGCGGAATGTGCCCTCGTTCACGCAGGCAGCGAGATCCCGGTTCGTCGCGGCGAGAATGCGAACGTCGACCTCGACCTTCTGCGTGCCGCCGACGCGATAGAAGCTGAGCTGGTCGAGCGCACGGAGCAGCTTGCCCTGAAGCTTCGGGGACAGCTCGGCGATGCCGTCCAGGAAGAGCGTGCCGCCCGCGGCGAGCTCCATCAGGCCGAGCTTCCGTTCCTCGGCTCCAGGGAACGCGCCACGCTCGTGGCCGAACAGCTCGCTCTCGAGCATCCCCTCGGAGAGGGCCGCACAGTTGACGTCGACGAACGGGCCGGCGCGTCCGGAGAGTCGATGCAGCATGTGCGCGACGATCTCCTTCCCCGTTCCCGACTCGCCGGTGATGAGCACGGGCGAATCGCTCGGGGCGACACGCGCGATCATCTCGACGACGGCAAGCAGCGGTGCGTACTGGGTGTCGATGTCGACGGCACCGCCGGCGCGCTCGAGCTGCGACTGGAGCAGCACGTTCTCGCGCGCGAGGCGCCGCTTCTCCCAGGCACGGCGCACGAGCACGTCGATCTCCGCCATCCGATACGGCTTGGCGAGGTAGTCGTACGCGCCGAGCTTCATGGCGCTGATCGCCGTCTCGATCGTGCCGTTGCCGGTGATGATGATGACTTCGGGCGGATCCGCTTCCGCGCGGACCTGCCTGAGCACCTCGAGGCCATCCAGCTCGGGCATCACGATGTCGAGCAGGGCGACGTCGTAGGCCTCGGCGCGCAGCGTATCGAGCGCCGCACGGCCGTCGGTGACGGTTCGCACGGTGTAACCTCGCCCGCCCAGGAAGTTCGACAGGATCTGGCCGAGCTGCACTTCATCCTCGGCGACGAGCACCTTGATCTTCGAGTCGCTCACGTCCGCTCTCCTCGTTCATCGGCGCGCGGGAGCACGATCCTGAAGACGCTCCCCTCACCTGGCGTGCTGTCCACTTCGATCCGTCCGCCGTGCTCCGAGATGATCGCGTAGCAGATGGAAAGCCCCAATCCCGTGCCGCGCCCCGGCGCCTTCGTCGTGAAGAAGGGCTCGAAGAGCTTCGGCAAATCGGCGCGTCGAATGCCTTCGCCGTGATCCACCACCTCGGCAAGCACGCTGCGACCGTCCTCGGCCCACCGCGTGCGCAGCTCGACGGTGCCCTGCTCCGCCATGGCGTCCATCGCGTTGAGGAGCAGCGACATGAAAACCTGAACGAGCTGCTCCTCGTTCGCGAGCACGACCGCGCCGAGCGAACGGTCGAGATCGAGCGCCACGGTGAGCTTCTTGAACCGACTGTGATGCTTCAGGATGAACGTCGTTCGCTCGATCGCCGAGTTCACGTCGACCAGTGACTTGTCGCCGGACTTCGGACGGCTGAAATCCAGCAGTGAGTCGGTGATCCCCTTGCAGCGGCGCACCTCGCTCTGGATGAGCCGCAACCCGTCGCGGAGCGGGGCCGGTGCATCGGGCTCCGCGAGCTCGAGGCTCTCCGCGCACGCGGCGATCGTGGCGAGCGGATTGTTGATCTCGTGCATGATGCCGGCGGCGAGCGTGCCGATCGCCGCGAGCTTCTCGGCTTGACTGAAGCGGTCCTGCGCTTCGCGCCACTCGGTGATGTCCTCGCCCACGGTGATCACGTGCGTCACGGGACCGTCGTCGAGGCGCATGGGAATCTTCGAGATGCGAAACGTGCGCAGCTCTCCCGACGCGCGCGACTCCATCTGAAAGATCTGCAGACGTCCTGTCGCAAACACGTCGTCGAACTCGCGCCGAAGGACCGATGCCGGTTGGCGGTGGAGCACCTCGAAGATCGTGCGGCCCAACGCGTCGTCGCGAGAGACGCCCTGCATGCCGGTTTCGCGCTTCCGGTTCCAGACGGAGATGCGATAGTCGCGGTCGACGACGTACAGGCCGACGGGAAGCGAGTCGATGATCCGCTCCGTGATGCGGCGCTCACGATCGATCTGACGAGTGCGCTCGATGACCTCGGACTCGAGGCGATGCGCGTAGGCCGCCGTGCGCAGCACCGGAGCGAGGATGTCCGCCACGGTCGACAGAAAGGCACGCTGGTCCGACGAGAGCACCGGCGGCGGGGCGAGCACCAGCGCGCCCAGGGGACGATGTGCCGCGTCCAGGCGGACGAGCAGCATGTCGTCGTCGCCGCGAGCCGCGTGGGTGAGACGCGCACGCACCTCGGACGCCGCTGGGGGCGCGGCGCCGACGCGCGTGTCACAGCGCAGGTCGGCTCCGTCGCTCAGCCAGAGCGAGACGCCAGAGGCTCCGACGGCCGCGGCGACGCACGCCAGGACGCCTCCGAGCACTTCGGTAGGCTCATCGCCAGTCGCTAGCGACGCCGCGATCTGCGCGAGAGCGCTCAGCAGCGCGCCCCGCGCGTCGGTCGCATGCGATTCTGGGGCGTCCGGCACCGGCGGCGCGGGTTCTTCGATGGAGCCAGGAGGAGCCAGTGTGCAGCTCGTGTGGAGGGAGCGGCGAATCTAGACCGGCGCGTCGGAGCGGACAAGATGACCGACGCGCCTGTCGTGCGCGATCACGCGCGCTCGAGTCCCTCCCATAGTCCCTGGAGATACATCGCACCGAGGGCGCGGTCGTGCAGACCATACCCGGGGCGTCCGTGCTCGCCCCAGATCATGCGGCCGTGATCGGGGCGCATCGGTCCGGTGAAGCCGACGTCCACGAGCGCGGCCAGCACGTCGCGCATGGGGACGTCGCCGAAGCGCGACGGGTGCGGCGCCTCGTGGAACTCGCGCTCGCCCGTGATCGCGACGTTACGGCAGTG
>DATEOG010000138.1:0-17282 GCA_035274345.1 Gemmatimonadaceae bacterium | reverse complement strand
CGCGCCGTGATCGCGCTGGCGTCGAGCGCGTCCGCGATGGCCACCAGATCGTACCGCGTGTTCTTTCCGCGCAGTGCGAGCGTTCCGTGCAGGTCGAGCGCGCCGCCGCTCTCCGACCGGAGGGAGGTCACCAGCCGCAGGTCACGCGTCGTGCCCTCCGCGCGGACACGGCCCGTCACCGCGCCCCGGAGCTGCGCCTCGGGCACGAGCTCGTTCACAGTCGAGAGCGCGAGTGGGGCGAGCCGCGCGTCGGCCACGATCCGCTTGCTCACCGCATCCCATTCGCCGCTGCCGATCACGCGCGAGCGCGCGCCGCGGTCGTCCAGCGAGAGGTCGCCGCGCCCGCGCCACCCGCTCGATCGCGAGCCATTCACCGTCGCCGTGCCCGTGAGCACGCCGCGCAGGGGCACCCGGATTCCCGCCGCCGAGATCGTCGCGAGGCGCAGCGGACGCATGTCGATCACCAGCTCCCGCGCGCGCGGATTGGTGCCGAGCGCGACACCGCCGCGCGCCACGATGCGGCTCCGTCCCGCGTTCGCGTCGTCGAAAGCGACGTCGGCGTCGAGCCGCAGATCGTCGGTCGGTCCGGTGACCTTCACGTGTCCGTCGATCGTGCCGCGCCGCTTCACGTCGAGGGTCGGCGCGAGCTCGTGGATGATGTCCGTCCCGAGCCGCGCCACGGTGAGGTCGGCGGCGTCGACGATGATCCGCGTCGTCTCTCCCTTCGGATGGATGCGCGTCAACGCCGCGTCGCCGACGATCGTCGCCTCGCGATACCGCACGTTCGCGTTCGCCAGCGAGAGCGACGTCGTATCACCGCGGATACGCATCGCGTAACGCAGCGAGCCGCCTCCGGTGGCCGGCATCGTTGGATTCAGCCACCGCAGGTCGGCGAACGCGATCGGCGCACCGGCGAGATCCAGCCAGAAGCCCATCCGCCGAAACTTGATCGTCCCGTCACCGCTCACGCGCGACGCGGGCAGCGCCATCCGCGCACCGCGCCACCAGAGCGAGTCCTTCGAGGCGTAGAGCGTCCCGACGAGCGAGCGCACGTCGATCGCCGGCTCGCGATAGGGCTCGCCGATCATCGAGAGCGCCGCGATCTCCACCGCCGTCGGCCGACCGGCGTCCGCGAGGCGCACCGAGGGAAGGCGCGCGTCGATGTCGCGATACTCCACGATGCGCTGAAAACCGCCCGTCACACGCTCCACGCGACTTCGCGACTTGCCGCCCAGCGCCGCAGCGATCGCCGAGTCGCGCCGGTCGGCGGTGAGCGTCGTGTCCGGATGCCAGGGACGCCGATACACGAAGTGCCCGTGGTTGATCGTGATGTCGGCCAGCTCGGGTGGCGTACGATGCCGAGTCGTGTCCCGAGGCCGGCCGCTCGCCCGAAGCAACGATTGGAAGTTCCATCGCGCGTTCGGCTGCTTGTCGAGCACCACGAGCGGCGTGTCGATGACGAGCGCACGCAGCACCAAATGTCCGCGCAGCGCCGGCCCGAGTGCGTAGCGGAGCTGCACACGGCGCGCGCTGAACAGCGGACGCCGCGCGCTGTCGGCGAGTCGAACGTCGGTGAGCGTCGCCCCCGAAAGCAGGTTGCCCCGTAGTGATCCAATGGCGAGCTCGCCGTTCATGCGGTCGTTCGCTTGCGAGACCACGAGCTGCCGTACGCGCTCGTTCCCCCACGGCGTGATCGCGAGCACCAGCACGATCGCGAGGCCGAGGAGGATCGGCAGCACCACCGTGGCGAGCAGCGTCCGTACGATCCGTCGTGGACGCGGCGGCGGCACCGGCGCGTTCGCTTTCGGTGGCGTGAGCGAGCGCTGGATGGGCTGCGCCATCAGAACGCCTGTCCCATTGCGAAGTGCACGACGATCCGGCGCGCGATCGAGCGCCACGTGCCCGGCGACGGATCGTCGACCGGCGAGTACGACTTCTCGCGCAGGAGTCGGATCACCTGCTCCTCTCCGTTCGCGTCGGGCATAGCAACGACGACGGGTAGCGACTCGTGCCCCACCGGCCGCAGTCCGAAGTCCAGTCGCAGCACGCCGAGCGGTGACCGGTAGCGGAACCCGACGCCCGGTGTCACGGCGCCCTTCGACTTCGCGACGGTCGAGAGCCCGCTCGTGCCCACGTACGCGCCGTCGACGAACGCCACGCCGCTCAGGTGCTTCGCCAGCGGCATGCGCAGCTCGGCGCTCCCCTCGATGACGCTGCTGCCGCCGGTTGGGCGCGCGAACAGCTGATCGTTCGGCACGCCCGCCGGATCGCACAGTCCCGTCAGGATCGATGCATCGGTGCATCCCGCCGCGATCAGCGACGCGCGACGTGCCTGCAGCACACGCGGCCCGAGGTCATTCTCGGCGAAGCCGCGCACCGACTGCATTCCCCCCGCGTAGAACCGGGCGCGCGGGTGCAGGACGCCCTCGCCCTCGCCGGTGATGCCGAGCGCTGCGCGGTCGCCCGAGTGCGGCCGCACGATACCGGCGCGCGCATGCAGCGCGAGCAGCTTCGGCGGCTTCGTCATCCCGTAGTCCGGAGGAATCGTCCCGAACGGCTTGTAGTAGGAGAGGTCCGCCGCCGCGCGCTCGTACGCGAACGTCGAGCCCGTGGCCGTCGACGCGTGCTCGACGTCGACGACGCCCGTAAAGCCGCGCGTCGGGCTGTCGAGATCGTCCGAGCGGTCGATCCACCCGCTGATGCCGATCGGCGAGAGCCGCTGGGTGCGGCCCAGCGCGGCGATCGTCGGTGCGTCGCAGATACCGTAGGCCGAGCAGTAGTACACGGCCCCCGCCTCGACGCGCGTCGTCTCGAACCGGTAGTTCAGTCCGAGCGGAATCCTGGGCGCGAGCTCGTGCACGATACCGGCCGACGCGCCCGCATTCTCGTCCACCGCCACGCCGACGAGCAGGCGCCGGCCGGCGAACGCGGTGAGCGCCGCGGACGTGCGCGCGCCCGCGATCCACGGCTGCGTGAGCGTCAGCGACAGCTGATACGTCGGCTGCACGAACTCGTCGACGTCGAACGTCGCGTCGCTCGGAATGACCTGCTGAAAGATCCCCCAGCCGTTGAGCTGCTCGCTGAGCAGGTTGCCCGCCGCGGCGCGCAATCGCAGCCAGCGGCCGCTGCCGAGCGCGTTGTGCCGCAGCTCGACCGCCGCCTGTGCGAACTCGATCGTGTTGAACCCGACCGTCGTCTCGAGGTGCCGCGGGGCGAGCTCGCTCACCGCGACCGTGATGGTCTTGATGCTGTCGCCCGCGGCCGGCGTCACCACCACGGCGCGCGCGATGCCCGGCGACTGGAAAAGACGGCGCTGGCTCTCGAGCACCGCGTCGCGCGTGTAGAGCGTCCCTGGCCGTAGCAGCACGCCGCGGCGCAGCGTGGCGTCGGACATCACGTGGTTGCCGTCGAACTCGACGCGTCCCACGCGCGTGATCCACCCTGGATCGACGTCGATCTTCACCGGCACCACGTGCGAGGCGTCCGGGCGCGGCACCGCGGTGTCGATGCGCACGTCGCCGTATCCCTTGTTCCAGACGGCGGTGCGCAGGCGCGCGAGCGTCGAGTCCAGCGCGACGAGATCCAGCGGCGCGCCGGTCCGCAGCACGACGGCGCTTTCCAGCTCCTTCGGCGTCAGCACCGGCGCGCGCTGCGAGACGTCCAACGCACCGACGCGCGTCGGCTCTCCCTCGACGATGCGGAACTCCACCGCCATCCCGCGCTTCGCCGGCACCAGCACCGTGTCCACCTGCGCATCGCGGAACCCGCGCTGCCAGTAGTAGACGCGCAACTTGGTGATGTCTTCGCCGAGCGCGGCGGGGGTCGTGCGGCGCCGGTCACGGAAGACCTGAGTCGGTGTGAGCTTGCAGAGCGGGACCAGGAAGGGCAGCCGGCAGCTCGACGTGCGCGTGAACACGACGCGCTTGAGATCGTCCGGCGACACCGCCTCCGCTCCCGCGAACTCCAGGGTGGCGACGTCGATCGAGTCGTGCAGTCCCACCACGGGACGAGCCGCGGGCGCACCGCCGGTCTGACCGGCGGCAACGGCGAACGGCGCCACACAGAGTGACGCCGCCAACAGATAGCGTGGGCGAAGAACGATGGATCGCACGGACGGGGGGTTCGAGCTCTTGAAGAGCGTCCGTGCGAAATCCGGGCCGCGGGCTCAAGTGCTGTAGCGATGCGGAGTTGCGTGACAATTCCTGTGCGTCGGCTTGAGCTGAAGCACCGAGGTGCCGCAGCGGCTTCGTGCGGAGTGCCCATCCGCGCAGTAGCATCACCCTCCGCCACACCCACCACTCACCCAGAGGAGCGACGATGATTCTCGTGACCGGAGCCGGCGGCAACGTGGGACGCCCGCTGATCGACGAGCTTGCAGCGGCCGGGATGCCGGCGCGCGCAGCCTATCGGTCGGCCGACAAAGCGGCGCGCGCAAAAGCGGCCGGACTCGACGCGGTGACGGTGGACTACGCACGCCCTGAGACGCTGCCGCCGGCGCTCGACGGAGTGGACGCCGTGTTCCTCCTCGCGACCGGCGTCCAGGGTCAGGTCGAGGGTGAGACGAGCGTCGTGAACGCGGCGAAGGCCGCCGGCGTGCGGCGCATCGTGAAGCTCTCCGTCTTCGGAGCAGCGGAAGAGGAGTTCGGGTTCGCGCGTACGCATCGTCCCGTCGAGCGTGCGATCGAGGCGTCCGGCCTGGCGTGGACCCACCTCCGCCCAGCCAGCTACATGCAGAACTTCACGAACTTCATGGCGCCGACGATCCGGAGCCAGCACGCCATCTACACGCTGATCCCCGACGCGGTGTTCAATCACGTCGATACGCGCGACGTCGCACGAGTCGCTGCCATGGTCCTCACGCGCGATGGGCACGACGGACAGGCGTACACCCTGACCGGTCCTCGCTCGTTCTCCTATCGCGACGCCGCGCGCACGATCGGCGACGTCACGGGCACGCCCGTCCAGGTCGTCGCGCTCACGGAGAGCGACATACGCGCGGGGATGAAGTCACACGGCGTTCCCGACGTGTACGCGAATCACCTCGTCGACCTCGACCGATGGTACGAGTCGGGAAAGGGCGACATGCGCACGACGAGCATCCACGACGTCACGGGTCGCGAGCCGACGAGCTTCGAGAGCTTCGTGCGCGAGTTCGCACCGGAATTCACGTAGGGCGATGGGCGACGCGCACGAATCGCCGAAGCGCATGACCATGGATCGGCGCCACTTTCTACGCACTGCGGGCCGCGCCACGATCGCGCTTGGCGCCGTGCCGCGCTGGCCGGGCATCGCCAACGCTGTTCCTGGCGTCGCGGAGGGGGAGGCCGATCCAGAGGAGCGCGTCGTCACTGATCTCGCCGGCAGCTGGCGCTTTCGTCTCAACCCCACCGAGATGGGACGCGAGTTCGGTGCCTGGTTCAGTACGCGGCTACCAGCCGAGATCGCGCTCCCCGGCACCACCGACGAAGCGGGCGCCGGCCAGAAGACCACAGGTTTCGAGCTCGGCCATCTCACACGCGAGTATCGGTTCGAGGGGAACGCGTGGTATCAACGCGACATCGAGATACCTGCCGCGTGGCGCGGTAAGCGCATCACGCTGTTCCTCGAGCGCGTTCACTGGGCGAGCACGGTGTGGCTCGACCAGGTCGAGATCGGCACGCAGAACAGCCTCAGTACGCCGCATCTGCACGATCTGTCCGCTGCTGCGACGCCGGGTCGGCACCAGCTCACCATCCGAGTCGACAATCGATATCTCCTCGACGTCGGGCGCGATGCAAGCAGCGTGACCGATCACACCCAGACCAACTGGAACGGCATCGTCGGTCGAATCGAGCTGCGTGCCACCGATCCCGTGTGGGTGGACCGCGTGCGTCTCTTTCCGGACGCCTCGCGGAAAGTGGTGCGCGCCGAGGTGACCGTCCGCAACACGACGAGCACACCACTGGATGCGACGCTCGAGCTGGTCGTGCGCCGCAGCGGCCAGCGCGCGCGCCTCGCACGCGTAGTGTTGCCCCTCACCGGAACCAATGAGCGGCACGTGGTCGAGTTGACCGCCGAGCTCGGACGTTCGGTGGCACTCTGGGACGAGTTCGATCCGCAGCTGTACGAGGCGCATCTGTCGCTCGCGACCAAGGACGGTCGCTACACCGACACCAGTGCGGAGACGTTCGGTCTCCGCCAGATCGGCCATCGGGGCAACCAGCTGCTCCTGAACGACCGACCGACCTTTCTCCGCGGCAACCTCGAGTGCTGCATCTTCCCGCGTACCGGCCATCCGCCCACCGATATCGCCGAGTGGGCCCGCATCTACACCATCGCGCGGAGCTACGGCCTCAATCACTTTCGGTTCCACTCGTACTGTCCGCCGGAAGCTGCGTTCGTCGCCGCCGACCGCGCGGGCTTTCTGCTCCACGTCGAGCTGCCCTTCTGGGTGCACGACGTCGGCCGAGTGCCGGCCCGCGATGCGTTCATGCGTGCCGAAGGTGAGCGCATCCAGGACGTCTACGGAAACCACCCCTCATTCGTGATGCTCGCACTCGGCAACGAGCTCCAGGGCGACTTCGGCTTCATGAACCGGCTGACCGACGATCTCAAACGTCGTGACCCGCGCCGCCTCTATACCACGCATGCCGACTACTCGCGCCTCAAGCCGGAGTCTTCGGCCGACTACTACGTGTGTCAGAAGGTCGCGCCGAAAAAGTTCATGCGCTTGCACGACAGCGAGCGGATGAGCGGAGAGCTCGGTACCGATTTCGACTTCTCCGCGTACATCGACGGTTTCACGGTGCCGACGATCTCCCACGAAGTGGGACAGTGGGTCGTCAATCCCGCCTACGACGATTTCGCGCGCTACACTGGCCCGCTCAAGCCGACGAACCTCGCCTATTTCCGAGACCAGCTCGCCGAACGAGGTATGCTCGATCAGGCGAAGCAGATGACGCTGGCGACCGGACGATTCGCCTGGACGCTGTACAAGGAAGACATCGAGAGCGCGCTTCGCACACCGCACTTCGGCGGCATCCACCTTCTGCAGCTGCAGGACTTCCCCGGTCAGGGCGAGGCGCTGATCGGTTTGCTCAACGCGCACTGGGACGAGAAGGGCATCATGACGCCCGCCCAGTTTCGGAGCTTCTGCAGCGAGACGGTGCCACTGCTCCGTATACCGCGCTTCGTCTGGACCAACGATCAGACCTTTCGCGCCGTCGCTCAGGTCCGGCATCACGGGCGCAGGCCGCTTCCGGCGCTGGGCGCGACCTGGTCGCTGCGAGACGCACAGGGCACCACGGTCGGCGCCGGCGCCTTCGCGCCACGCAGCATCGGCTACGATCTCAGCACGCTCGGCACGATCGAGGTGCCGCTGGCGTCGGTCACGAAGGCCACTCGGCTCCAGATCTCCGTAGCGATCCCCGGGACTCAGGCGGAGAATCGGTGGAACGTCTGGGTGTTCCCGCGCGAGCTCGAGATTCCCTCATCCAGCGACGTCCTGATCGCGCGCAGCTACGACGCCGGCGCGCGAGCCGCGCTGGCTGCGGGACGACGGGTGCTGCTGCTCTCGGACCCGAACCAGCGTCACGCACATGCGATCGCGTCGCACTGGTTGCCCGTGTTCTGGTCGCTGAGCTGGTTCGCCGCGCAGCCCGGAACGTCGAGCGTGCTGTGCGACCCCAGGCATCCTGCGCTGGCGTCGTTCCCCACCGACTTTCACAGCGACTATCAGTGGCGAGAGCTGCTGGAGACCTCGAAGGCGTTCGTGCTCGACGACGCGCCGAAGGCATACCGACCGGTCATCCAGGTGATCGACGACTATCATCGCAACCACAAGCTGGCCGCTCTGTTCGAGACGCGTGTCGGGCCGGGCCGGCTGCTCGCCTGCGGGATGAACCTCACCGAGACCGGCGCGAGCCGGCCTGTCGCTCGGCAGATGCTGCGCAGTCTCGTGGAGTACGTGCGGTCGGACGCCTTCGCGCCGAGCACGGAGTTGGATGCCGGGCTCGTGGAGCGACTGCTTGGCTAGGAGCGGGTGGTGAGTGGTGAGTGGTGAGTGGTGAGTTTGTCGTCACCCATTACTCACCACCCAAACCCCACCACCGCCGTTCTAATAACGATAATGCTCCGGCTTGTACGGCCCGTCCACAGACACGCCGATGTACGACGCCTGGTCCGGCGAGAGCTTCGTCAGCTTCACGCCGAGCTTGTCGAGGTGCAGCCGCGCGACCTTCTCGTCGAGATGCTTCGGCAGCGTGTACACCTTCCGCTCCAGCTTCGACGCGTTCTGGTGCAGCTCGAGCTGCGCCATCACCTGGTTCGTGAACGACGCCGACATCACGAAGCTCGGGTGGCCCGTCGCGCAACCAAGGTTCAGTAGTCTCCCCTCGGCAAGGATCATCACCGAGTGGCCGTCGGGGAACACGTACTCGTCGTACTGCGGCTTGATGTTGATTCGGTTGATTCCCTTCTTCTTCAGGCCGGCCATGTCGATCTCGTTGTCGAAGTGGCCGATGTTCCCGACGATCGCCTTGTCCTTCATCTTCGCCATGTCGTCGACGGAGATGATGTTCTTGTTGCCGGTCGCCGTGATGAAGATGTCGGCCGTACGCACGACCTCCTCGAGCGTCGTGACCTGGTAGCCTTCCATCGCCGCCTGCAGCGCGCAGATCGGGTCGATCTCGGTGATGATCACGCGCGCGCCCTGGCCGCGGAGCGACTGCGCGCAGCCCTTGCCCACGTCGCCGTAACCGAACACCACCGCCACCTTGCCCGCGAGCATCACGTCGCTCGCGCGGAGGATGCCGTCGGTGAGCGAGTGCCGGCAGCCGTACAGGTTGTCGAACTTCGACTTCGTCACCGCGTCGTTCACGTTGATCGCCGGGAAGCGCAGCGTTCCCGCGTTCATCATCTCGTAGAGGCGGTGCACGCCGGTGGTCGTCTCCTCCGACACGCCACGCACGGCGCCGATCACCTTCGTCCAGCGACCTGGATTCTTCGTCGCTTCGGCGCGAAGCAGGTCCAGGATGACGCCCCACTCCTCGGGCTCGTTGTTCGCGTCGAACGCGGGGATCGCGCCTGCCGATTCGTACTCCGCGCCCTTGTGCACGAGCATCGTCGCGTCACCGCCGTCATCGAGGATGAGGTTCGGACCGGTGCCGTCCGGCCACATGAGCGCCTGCTCGGTGCACCACCAGTACTCCTCGAGCGTCTCGCCCTTCCACGCGTACACGGCGACACCCTGTGGGTTGTCCACCGTGCCGTTCTTGCCCACGGCCACCGCGGCCGCGGCGTGGTCCTGCGTCGAGAAGATGTTGCAGCTCACCCAGCGCACGTCGGCGCCGAGGTCGACGAGCGTCTCGATCAGCACCGCTGTCTGCACGGTCATGTGCAGCGAGCCCATGATCTTCGCGCCGGCGAGCGGCTTCTTTCCCTGATATTCGGCACGCAGCGCCATCAGGCCGGGCATTTCCTGCTCGGCGAGACGGATCTCCTTGCGGCCGAATTCGGCCAGCGACAGGTCGGCCACCTTGAATGCGGGGCGGTCGAGCGCAGTGGTGAACGACGGACGGGTGGTGGTAGCCATGACAACCGATTGGTGAGAGTGGGAGTCGAGTAGTGAGTAATGGGTGGTGAGTGGTGAGTGAACGCCTCGCCACCGAACCAACGCGTCACTTCGTTTGGGTCACTGCATCGCTATGATCGAATCGCCCGCGCGGTGAACAGCGCGGGGCCCTTTGCCTGTGGATCGGGTGCGAGCGGAACGATGCGTGGCGCCGCGAATCCCGCGCCGCCGAGCCATCCGCCGAGCTGTTCGGCGGAGAAGCCGAGCCAGAGGTGGCCCATCGTTGCGCGGTATTCTTCGCGCTCGTGCGGCTCCATGTCGACGACGAGCAGGCAGCCGCCGGCACGAAGCACGCGCGCGGCCTCGCGCAGTACTGCCGCGGGGTCCACGACGAAGTGCAGCACGAGCGAGAGCACGGCGACGTCGAGTGAGGCGTCGTCGATCGGCAGCGCCTCGAGCCGTCCGGCGCGCACCTCCACGTTGCCGTGGTGGCCGACGCGAGCGCGTGCCGCGGCAAGCATGGCATCGGACTCGTCCACGGCGACGACGCTCGCGACGAATGGTGCGAGCGCCGCCGTCGTCTGCCCCGTCCCGCACCCGAGGTCGCCGACGATCGTTGCCGGATCGAGCAGCGCGGCGAGCGGTGCGAGGTCGGTGCGCGCGCCGTAGAGCTCCGCGCGAACGCGGTCCCACTGGCCGGCGGTGGACGAGAAGAACGCCTGCGAGGCGGTGCGTCGCTCCTGGAGCACGCGGTCGGCGCGCAGAAGATCCTGTCTGGCGGACGGCGTAGCGCCCATCTGCTCCCGCACGAGCTGCCAGAGTCCACGCGCCGACGGATCGAGCGCGGTCCTGGGCATCACGTAGCGACGGCTCGTGCCCTCGGCACGCGCCTGTACCCAGCCCTCGTCGGCCAGGGTCTTCAGGTGCCGGCTCACGGTGCTCTGCGGCAGTTGCAGCGCCGCGCAGAGCTCGCCCACGGTGAGCTCGTGCCGGTCGAGCAGCAGCAACAGCCGACTCCGGGTAGGGTCGGCGAGCGCGCTGAGGCGGTCGAAGATGGGGCGGGATTGTATCATCCGTATATCCGGATGAAAGGTTGCTTTGCTGGCCCGATATGTCAAGGGCGTGGCTCGGGGTTGACGGCTTCTCGGTTCAGAATAGACGGCCGGCCTCGGGACGCAGGAGTGTCCCGAGGCCGGCCGTAAACCGATAACCGTCAACCGACGAAGGCGCTTATCTCGACTCCGGCTCCGGCCGGGTCCACGCCGGTTGCGGGGCTGTGGGGGTGAATTTTCCAGTCAGGACAGGCACAGCAATGCTACACAACTGCGCCAGTCGCTCTGGTCGCAAGGACGCCCAATCCTCGGGAACCTGGTTCAGCCGCCGGCGAACCGAGCCGTCTTCCTGCTCGAACACCAGCCAGCCATTTCGGAATTGCGGATCCATCAGGTGGGCGCGCGAGGAGGGCGTCTCTACATGCCACACTCGCCAGCGAATCCCATCCTTATCGGCAAACTCGACCAGTCCCATCGTGGCCCTCCTCATCAGCATGTCGCGGTTCTCGGCTGCATCGCCGCCTCGCGCCAGGTGACGTGGGTGAAGGCAAGTTACGTTCCGACTGTGCCTTGCATCACCACGGAGAATGGAAGAAATCGCCTGCGGGCTCGACCGTGCTGCGATGGCCAAGACGCTCGTGATGCTCCAATATCGGCCCTCCCTTTTCTTCGCATCACCATGCCGAGCTCCATTACCCTTCCGGAGGACTCCACCCTCTCGCGACGCGCCTTCGTCGCGCTCACCGCTTCCGCCGCGGCGGCCGGAGCGATTGCCTCGGTGCCCGCTGTTGCCGCCGCGAGCGCTCCCACCGCGCCGCGCTCCCACACCCGCGACGTGTTCGACGTCGAGGAGCGCTCCGTCGCCGAGTGGCAGGCGGCGCTGACGCGTGGCGAGCTCACCTCGCGCCAGCTCGTCGAGCGCTACATGGAGCGCATCGCGTCGTTGGATGCGCAGGGGCCGCAGCTCCGTGCGGTGCTCGAGACGAATCCCGAGGCGCTCGACATCGCGGCCCCGCTCGATGCGGAACGGCGAGCCGGTAAGCTGCGCGGTCCGCTGCACGGCATCCCCGTGCTGGTGAAGGACAACATCGACACGGCCGACCGCATGCACACCACCGCCGGTTCGGAGGCGCTCGCCGGCGAACGTCCGACGCGAGACGCCTTCATCGTCGAGCGGCTCCGCGCGGCCGGAGCCATCGTGCTCGGCAAGACGAACCTCAGCGAGTGGGCCAACTTCCGGTCCACGCATTCGTCCAGCGGCTGGTCCGCGCGGGGAGGACAGGCGCGCAATCCTTACGCTCTCGATCGCTCCCCGTCGGGATCGAGCTCTGGTTCGGGAATCGCCGCCGCGTCGAACTACTGCACCGCCGCCATCGGCACCGAGACCGATGGCTCCATCACCTCACCGTCGGCGGCGTGCTCCCTCGTGGGTCTCAAGCCGACCGTCGGGCTCGTGAGCCGCAGCGGCATCGTGCCGATCTCGCACACGCAGGACACCGCCGGCCCGATGTGTCGCTCCGTGGCCGACGCCGCCGTACTGCTTGCCGCGATTGCAGGCGCGGATCCGCGAGATGTCGCGACCCGTGGCGCCCGTTCGGCAGACTACGTCGCCGCGCTCGACGCGAACGGCCTGAAGGGCGCGCGCATCGGCGTCGCTCGCGAGAAGCTCACCGGCTACAGCGATGCGGCGGACGCGGCGCTCGAGCGCGCGCTCGCCGTGATGAAGGATCGCGGCGCCGTGATCGTCGATCCGGCAGACATCACAACGGTGGGCAAGTTCGGCGACGCCGAGTTCGACGTGCTGCTCTACGAGTTCAAGCCGGACCTGGAGCGGTACCTCGCGACACGCCCACCGGGTGTGCGCGCGCGCACCCTCGACGCGCTCATCGCCTACAACCGCGCTCACACCGACGCGGAGATGCCGTACTTCAAGCAGGAGATCTTCGAGATGGCGGCGAAGAAGGGCCCGCTCACGAGCCCCGGCTACCGCAAGGCGCTCGCGCAGTGTCGCTTGCAGTCCCGCATGCAGGGGCTCGATGCCACATTCGCGAAGCACCGCGTGGACGCGATCGTCGCACCGACGAGCGGCGCACCCTGGCTGATCGACCACGTGAACGGCGACGCTGGTTCGGGAGGCAGCAGCACGACACCGTGCGCCGTCGCCGGCTACCCCGCCATCACAGTCCCGATGGGCTACGTCCGCGGCCTCCCGCTCGGCATCACCTTCATGGGACGCGCGTGGAGCGAGGCGACGCTGCTCAAGCTCGCGTACGCGTACGAACAGGCGTCGAAGGTGAGGGTGGCGCCCAGGTTCGCGGCGACGGCCGAAGTGTGAGACGCGGTGAGTTGGTGAGTTGGATAGCTGGGTAGTTGGTCGGTTGACTGGTGTGTTGAACGGCCCTGGTCACAACCAGCGTGGAAGCCCCTCGTAGGGATCTCCACGCTGGTTCATGGCCAGGGCCGTTCAGTTCAGTAGCTCACCGTCCAACCAACCAACTATCCAACCAACCAACTCACGCGCGCGAAGCGCGCTAATGCGCCCCTACCGTCTCCCTGCGCGGCGGCGCGACACCGACTTCGTCTTCGATCCGCTGCGCTCTGTACCCGCCCTTGCGACGGTCATTGACCCAGAGCAGCGCGAAGATCACCGCGGCCACGGCCGCGAAGGGAACCAGGCGGCGGAACGAGGTGCGGCCGCCGAAGTTCTCCGCCGGCCCGAGCAACGCCTGCACGCTCGCGACCGCCGGATCGGCGATTCCCAGTCCCGTGACCGCTCGCATCGCGTTCGCGGTCTCGATCGGCGGAAGTGTACCGCTCTTGCCGGCCGCCACGACCTTGTTCGTCGCGTCGATCGCTTTCTGCACATCGGCCTTCTGCGCCGCCGTCGGCACCGAGGGAAGCTTCGCCGTCAGCGCGGCACTCGCCGCCTCCAGCGTGGACACTACGGCCGGCTGCTCGGCGACGAACCGCTGGTGCGACGTCTCGTCGGCGACCTTGCCCAGCCAGGGCGACGTCACGAGACCCACGACGCCCATGCCGGCACCGCCAAGCAGCGCGAGCCCGAGCGCGCCGCTGCGCGGCACCCGCTCCGAGGCGAAGCCGAGCATCGTCGGCCACACGAAGCAGACGCCGAGGAAGAACACCGTGCCGGCAATGAACGCGGACACCGCAGTCTGAGCATTGCTGAGCAGGAACAGACCGATCGCCGAGACGATCATCGACGAGAGAAGGATGCCCGTCGGCGACAGCGCCTTGATGAGCGGACCGGATGCGACGCGCCGCAGCACCGCCATGAGGAGGCTGCCCCACACGAGGACCAGAATGCCGGGCACGCCCCCCGACTGCAGCACGGCCGGGATCCAGCGGCCCGGACCCAATTCGATGCTCGCCGTGATGAACATCGTCGCCAGCAGCAGCAGGAAGAGTGGCGACGTGAGCGTGATCTTGAACATCTCGCCCGTCGAGACGCCCGACGCCTGGTTCTCCGTGGCCGGGAACTCCTCGCGCAGCATGAGGACGATGTACACCACCGCCGGGATCAGGATGAGGCCGAGGCGGACCTTCCACGAGATGATGCCGATCTGCGCGAGCCCGAAGCTGGCGAGCCCGCCGAGCACGATTCCGCCCGGCCACCACATGTGGAACTGATTCAGGCGGTGCACCTTCCGCTCGGGATACAACGTGACGACGAGTGGGTTGCACGCCGCCTCGATCAATCCGTTGCCGAGCGAGAGGACCAGCGCGCCGATGAACAGCGTCCAGAACCCCGTCGCGGTGATCATGACGATCACGCCGAGCACGTGACACACCATCGCGCAGCGGATCAGGAACTTCATGCCCAGCACGTCGCAGAGGGGACCGAGCAGCAGGATCGACACCGCGAAGCCCCAGATGGCGGCCCCGCCGATGTAGCCGACCTGCTGGTTGTCGAGGATGAACTGGGATTTCAGGGCGCCGAGAATGTCACCGATCACGGCAAATGCGACGGCGGAGACGGCGAGGGCACAGCACGACGCGACGAAGAGTCGATCGCGGTGGATCCCCTCGAGCGACGCGGGCGGTGCGGATGAAGCGACGGTTGCTGCCATCGGGCTTCCTCTCGGTGTGAGATCAGGCGGGCGGGCCGGGGGGTCGGCTCCTCCGCGGGTGCGAACGAAACGGGCTTAGTGTACGGCTTGCGTGGGGTGCAAGGCGAGGAGGGTCCGCAGGAACGCGAGCCCGTCCCGCGCCAGCGAATCTGGGTCCGGTGCGAGCGGGCGCCAGATGGCAGCCGCCCGCGCGATGGCCTCGACCCGGTCCGAGAATGTCTCGATCACGACGCGGCCGCGATAGCCGATCTCGTGCAGGGCGTTCGCGACGTCGTTCCAGGGCAGGGAGCCGGTCCCGGGGGTGCCCCGGTCGTTCTCAGCGACCTGCAGGTGGACCAGCTTCGGTCCGGCGGCCCGCAGCGCGTCCCCGACGTTCTTCTCCTCGATCCCCAGATGGAACAGGTCGAGTGCCACTCCGACGGCAGGGTGGTCGATCCGCCCGATCAGCTCGAGCGCCTGGGTCGTCGTGTTCAGGAAGCTCGTCTCGAACCGGTTGAGCGTTTCCACGCCGAGCACCACGCCGTGGTCGGCGGCGTATCCACCCAGCGAGCGCAGGGTGCGGGCGATCTGCTCGACGTCGCGCTCACGCTCGGCGGGCGTGGACCGCCAGCAGCGGCCCACGGCGGAATAGAACGGGCCCGCCACCGTCGGGGAGCCGAGCTGCTGCGCCACCTCGATGCACGAGCGGAGATACGCCACGCCGCGCTCCGCCTCGCCGGGAAGGAGCAGGTCGCGTCCGGGTCCGATCACCGCGCAGACGGACACGTCGAGACCGTGCTCGCGTGCCAGCTCGCCGGCGCGCTTCACGTCGAACTGGCCAACCTCCTCGATCGGCAGCTCGATGACGTCGAAACCGAGCGCTGCGATGTGCGGCAGCAGCGTCTCGAGCACCGCCGTCGTGGCCGGTGACGTCCACACCCACGTGCTGATGCCGAGCTGCATCGGAGATTCGGGCATCAGGGCTGCGGGATGGCGATGCGCTCGCCGCCACGCATGGCGGATTCGTGGGCGCAAACGCCGGTCATCGTCCAGTTGGCGGAGGTCGCCGCATCCACCGTCGCGGCGCGCTTGTCGCGAATGGCGCTCACGAACTCGTGCACGAGGTGCGGATGCGAGCCGCCATGTCCGCCGCCCTGGATGAACGACGTGTGCTCGTGTTCCTCATCGTACACGCCGGCGCGCGTGAATCCCGCGATCTCCTTCGGCAGCAGCTTGCCCGTGTCGGGAACCTCGACCCGCTCCGCGTCCTCGAACCCGGAGTAGATCACCGGGTTCTGGCCGATCGTCTGCTCCCACTCGAACGAGCGCTCGGTGCCGTAGACGTCGAAGCTCTCACGATACTGCCGGATCGTGTCGAACAGCGAGCGAGTCACCTCGCAGGCGAGGTCCGAGTCCTTGAGCTTCACGAGTGCGCTCTCGACCGCGAACGGTGAGCCGTAGCGCTCGACGTACTCGTCGCGGATGCGTCCCGAACCGAAGCACACCACCGACTCCGCGCGCGCGTCGGCGAGACGGAGCAGGGGTCCGACGGCGTGCGTCGCATAGTGCATCGGCGGCATGCCGTACCAGTACTCGGGCCACCCGGGGAGGCTCATGTTCTGCTGGTGCGCGCCGCGCAGGAACTGGAGCCTGCCCAGCTTGCCCGATTTGAGCATCTCGTGTGCGAACAGGAACTCCCGCGTGTAGACGGCGGTCTCCATCATCATGTAGACCTTGCCGTTGCGACGCTCCGCCTCGACGAGCTGAAGGCATTCGTTCACCGTCGTCGCCATCGGCACCGTGCACGCCACGTGCTTGCCCGCATTCAGCCCCGCGAGCGACATCGGGGCGTGCGCCGCGATCGGCGTGTTGATGTGGACCGCGTCGACGTTCGGGTCGGCGAGCAGCCGCTCGTAGCTCTCGAACCGGCGCTCGATGCCGAACTGGTCGCCGACCTCGTTCAGCTTCTCCCTGGAACGCTGACAGATCGCATACAGCTCCGCGTCGGGGTGACGCTGGTAGATCGGCAGAAACTCCGCACCGAATCCCAATCCGACGACGGCGACTCTGATCTTGGCCATGATCTCTCGATTATCGCGTGACCGTCATCGTGCCCTTCATGACCCGCCAGTGGCCGGGGAAGGTGCAGATGTACGGATAGTCGCCGGTCTGACGAGGTGCGACGAACTCCAGCGTGATCGTCTCGCTCGGATCCGCCAGCTTCGTCGACGTGACCACGTCCGGGGTCGGCGGGATGTAGTTGCGCTCGGCCGCATCCGGCGTGCGCGCCATCGCGTCAGCGAGAGCGCCGACGGCGTCCGTCGTTCCCGGCTTGATGACGACGAGATTGTGCTGCATCTCGTCGGGGTTCGTGAACGTGATCTTCACGCGCTGGCTCGGCTTCACGTTGAACGACGGCAGCGAGAACTTCATCTGCCCGCGCACCACGCTCACCGCCAGCTCGAGCGTCGGCTCCTTCGACGCAGGATTCATCCAGTCCGGGATCTGCGTCGTCTGTGCCGGCCGCGTGATCGGCCCGACGACGTCCTCGACGTAGGCGCGCAGCAACCGTTCGGCGACGGGACGCAGCGGCGGCGGTCCGCGCCGTGCGCG